>RFUD01000296.1 GCA_009923125.1 Planctomycetia bacterium | reverse complement strand
GTTTTACCTTTGACCTTCATGTTCATTTCTTTCCCTACGAACACTCGCTATTGATTGCAACCTCACCATGCAAAAACAAACGCCGCTGTGTGACGCTAGGCGGAGATCTTTCGACAGGCGGAGGCCCTCGCCTTCCAGGCCGCCGCGGAGGACTCGGCGGAGACGCCGCGGCTGCTGGCCCGCCGCCGTGAACTGCTCCAGAGCATCGTCGATCTGTACGAGACGCGGTCGCACGCAGCGGCCGCGGTCGCCACCGCCCGGGAGAAGCTTGCCGCCCCATGAACGGAACCACGCGTCCTCGCAGCCACGCCGCCTTCGCCCGCGCCAAGGAGCTCATCCCCGGCGGCGTCAACTCGCCCGCCCGCGCCTTCGGCGGCGTCGGTGGCGAGCCGATTTTCTTCGCGGATGCGCTCGGGCAGCGGCTCACTGACCTCGATGGCCACGTGTACCTCGACTACATCGGGTCGTGGGGGCCGATGATCCTCGGCCACCGGCACCCGCGGGTGGTGGCGGCGATCGAACGGGCGCTGGCCACCGGCACGAGCTACGGCGCCCCGACCGAGGCGGAGAGCCGTCTCGCGGAGCTGATCATCGCGGCCGTCCCGAGCATCGAGAAGGTGCGGATGGTGAGCAGCGGCACCGAAGCCGCGATGAGCGCGGTCAGGCTCGCCCGCGGGTTCACCGGCCGCGACAAGCTCGTGAAGTTCGCGGGCAACTATCACGGCCACGTGGACAGTCTGCTCGTGGCGGCGGGCTCGTCGGCCGCCACGCTCGGCGTGCCCAACTCGCCCGGCATCACCGCCGGGACGGCGGCCGACACGATCGTGCTCGAATACAACGACGTCGAGGGCCTCGAGCGGACGTTCAAGGCGCAGGGCCGGACGATCGCCGCCCTGCTCATGGAACCGGTCGTCGGCAACATGGGACTCGTCCGGCCGACCCGCGAGTTTTTGGCCGCGGCCCGGAAGCTGACCCTCGCCCACGGCGCGCTGTTGGTGTTCGACGAGGTGATGACCGGCTTCCGCCTCGCCTACGGCGGGGCGCAGGAGGTGCTCGGCGTGACGCCCGATCTCACGACGCTCGGCAAGATCGTGGGGGGCGGACTGCCGCTGGGCGCCTACGGCGGTCGGCGGGACGTGATGGATCACGTGCTCCCCGCCGGCAAGGTGTTCCAGGCGGGCACACTGTCGGGCAATCCGCTGGCCGTCGCGGCGGGCACGGCCACGCTCGAGGAACTGCGGGACAATCCGCCCTACGCCCGGCTCGAGCGGCATGGTGCACGGCTGGAGCAGGGCTTTCGCGATGCCGCCGCGGCGGCCGGCCAACCGGTCTGGATCGCCCGGGTCGGCAGCATGATGACGATGTTTTTCCAGCGCGGGCCCGACGCGGTGCCGGTGACCGGCTGGAACACGGCATGCCTGTCGGACACCGCCCGCTACGCCGACTTCTTCTGGAAGATGATCGACCGCGGCGTGTACCTGCCGTGCAGCCAGTACGAGGCGCTGTTCTTCTCGGACGCCCACACCGACGCCGATATCGAGGCCACGGTGGCGGCTGCCGCCGCGTCGCTCGCCGCCTAGCGGCTTCCGCCGTGAGGTGACGCGTCGGCGAGGTGGAAATCGATCACCAGCGGCAGGTGGTCGCTCGCCACCTTGGCGAGGCTCGTGCGGACGACCCGCGCGTGCCGCACCTCGATCGGGCCGCGGGCGAACGCCTTGTCGAGGGAGCCGATCGCCAGCCAGGCCGGGAACGTGCGGAACCGTCCCGCCGGGCTCGTGACCTGCCGGAACCCGCCCACCGACAGCTGCGGCGCGAGCGTGTCCCGCCAGTCGTTGAAGTCGCCCACCACGAGGGTCGGATGCCGGTCCGCGGATCGAAACAGCATGTGCCCGAGGATGCGCTCCACCTGCCAGCGCCGCTCCTGCGCGGCGAGGCCGAGGTGGGTGTGCACGAGGTGCAGCGGGCCCTCCGGCGAATCGATGAGCACGAACTGCGCGCCGCGTGGCTTGCGGCGGCCGTGCCGCAGCGAGATGCGATGCCGGCTGGCCACCGGCCACCGCGTAAGCACGAGATTGCCGTAGGCCCCGTCGCCCACGGGGACGTTCTGCTGGAACACCGCATGGAAGCGGAACGCCCGCGCGAGCAGGCGGGGCTGGTCGTCGAACCGGCTCCGCCGCACGAGCCGATCCACCTCCTGCAGGCAGATCAGGTCGGGGTTCTCGGCCTCGATGCAGTCGATGATCCGGCCGAGCGAGTAGCGTCGGTCCCGGCCGCCGATCCCCTTGTGGATGTTCCAGCTCAGGAGCCGCATCCCCGCAGTGTACTCTGGGGGCATGACGAACCCGCACGCTGACATCCGCATCGGCACGGTCGTGCCGGCCCACGCGCGCACGGCCGACGTGGTGCGGCAGTTGCTGACATGCGGGTTCGAGTCGTTCCAGATCGTGTTCGGCCGCTCGGTCGGCGATCTCGACCTCGCGGATCTCGCCGCCGCCGTGCGCCGCGAGCTCGACGCCCACGCCCCGGCCGACGGCGTCGCGGCCCGGATGAGCGCGATCGGCGCCTACGGCAATCCCCTCACCAGCCCCGAGGCGGTCCACGACTGGGAGCGGCTCATCGACGCCGCCGCGGCGTTTGGCTGCGACGTGGTGTCCGGATTCGCGGGACGGGTGCCGGGCCGGCCGGTGCCCGAGTCGTACGGGCGGTTCGGCGAGGTGTTTCGGCCGCTCGCCGCGCGCGCTGCGGACCGCGGCGTGCGACTGGCGTTCGAGAACTGCGAGAAACGGGGCACGTGGGAGAGCGGCGACCACAACATCGCGCACGCGCCGCAGGCGTGGGAGGCCATGTTCGCCGAGGTCGAGAGCCCGGTGATCGGCCTCGAATGGGAGCCGTGCCACCAACTCATGAGCCTCGTCGATCCGCTGCCACAACTGCGGCGCTACGCCCACCGGATCTGGCACATCCACGGCAAGGACGCGACCGTGCTCTGGGACGTGATCCGCACGCACGGCATCCGTGGCGGCGTGCCGTACGCGTTCCATCGCACGCCCGGTTTCGGCGACACGAACTGGACCGATCTCATCAGCACGCTGCGGATGGCCGGCTGGCGCGGGAGCATCGACATCGAGGGGTTCCACGACCCGGTCTACCGGGATGCGCTCGAGACGACGGGCCAGGTGGCGGCCCTGGAGCATCTCCAACGCTGCCGGGGCGGCCGGTTCGTGCCGAACGTGTTCTAGCCGCGGGATGCCGGGGGACATGGCAATCCCGTTCGGCACGGCACTTGCCGTCCTGTGGGGCAAGCGTCTCGCTTGCCGTCCTGTGGGGCAAGCGTCTCGCTTGCCGTACGACAGGCTCCAGCCTGTCATGCTTTCC
>RFUD01000295.1 GCA_009923125.1 Planctomycetia bacterium | reverse complement strand
CTGGCCGTGCGCAAGGCGTGGGTCGCCGATCCGACGCTGCCGATCGACATCGACGCGCCGGTGGGCGAGGTGATCGACGTGACGGCGCGGATCCTCGGCAAGGAGGTGCGAGACGTCGTCGTGTCGATCCTCGACCGGCCGCGGAACGAACTGTTGATCGAGGAGGTGCGGCGGAAGGGGGCGGCCCTGCGGTTGATCCAGGACGGCGACATCGCCGCGGCGCTCGCGCCCGCGCTCCGCACGAGTTCGATCGACCTCTATGTGGGCATCGGGGGCGCGCCCGAGGCCGTGCTCTCGGCTGCGGGCCTGCGGTGCCTGGGGGGCGGGATGCGGGCCAAGATCTGGCCACGCGACGAGGCGGAGCGATCGCATCTCGTGGCGATCGGCTGGGGTGATCGACTCGACACGCAGTTCACCTCGCGCGACCTCGCGGGTGGCGACCACATCCTGTTCGCCGCCACGGGCATCAGCACGGGGCCGCTGCTCGAGGGCGTCGAGGTGCAGGGCTCGATCGCCACGACACACTCGCTCGTGATGCGGGCCCGGAGCGGCACGGTGCGGTTCATCGAGGCCCATCATGACCTCGAACGCAAGACGATCCACCTGCGGAGCACGCAGGCGGAACGCCGCGTGTAGCCGTCAGCGGGTCTCGATCCGCGGGCCGGCGGCGGCGGCGGTGGTGAACATCACGGCGTCGATGCCGGTGGCGTCCCGATATCCGCGGCGAATCGCCTCCGCCGTCGCGTCGGCGGCCGCCGAAGAGACGAGGGCGATCGCGCAGCCGCCGAATCCCCCGCCGGTCATCCGGCAGCCGAACACGCCGGGCATGTCACTGGCAAGCTCATACAGCAGGTCGAGTTCACGGCAGGAGACTTCATAGTCGTCGCGGAGCGACGCATGACTGTCCCGCATCAGCCGTCCGGCGGCGGGCCAGTCGCGCCGCCCGAGCGCGGTCACGAAGGCGAGGGTGCGCTCGTTCTCCGTGAGGACGTGACGCGCCCGGCGGCGCTCGCGGTCGGGGAGCGCGTCCCGGCAGGCCGCCCATCCTTCGGGCGTGACGTCCCGGAGCGAACGACAGCCCAGCCGCGCGGCGGCCGATTCGCACTCCGCCCGCCGCCGGGCGTATTCGCCGTCGTCCAGGCTGTGTCGCACTCCGCTGTTGACGACCAGCAGCGAGACGTCGCCGTCCCCGAACGGCACCGCGCGGATCTCGTGGCTTCGGCAGTCGATCAGGAGCGCGTGTCCGGCGCGACCGCACGCGACCGCACACTGGTCCATGATCCCGCATGGCACGCCGGCAAACTCGTGCTCGGCCCGCTGGCAGAGGAGCGCGCGCTCGAGTGGCTTGAGCGACCTGCCACACAGCGTCTCGACGGCGGTGGCGGTGGCCACCTCGAGCGCCGCGCTGCTGCTCAGGCCGCCCCCGGCGGGAAGGTCGGCGGTCACGGCGGCGTCGAAGCCGGGGATGCTCCAGCCCAGACGCCGGTAGCCGGCGATCACCCCCGCGGGGTAGCGCGTCCAGTCGGTCCGGCCGGGCGTGAGCGGCGCCCCCAGGTCGAACGTGGCGACGCCCGGCTCGGATGCCGACCGGAACGTGCATGCGTCGTCGGCGCGGCGCGTGATGGCGATCGAAACCCCACGCTCGATCGCCATCGGGAGCACGAACCCCGCGTTGTAGTCGGTGTGCTCGCCGATCAGGTTCACGCGACCGGGCGCGTGCACCGTGAACCGTGCAGGAATCGGCGGGGCTGGGGGTTTCATGGCCGCATGCTGCGCGAATTCGGGCAGGGGAGGGACGTCCGCGGCGCGTCATTGTATTGGCTACGTGTGGTGGACCGTGGGCGGAGTTGGTACCCTGCGCCGTGGTGGCGGAAGTTCCGCAGGAGTTCATTACGCGGAGGCGTCGGCATGCAGTCTTCTCGGCCGGTTTTTTCCCGTCGTCGTGCCCTTCAGGCGGGACTTTCCGCCGGCGCGGCCATCGCCGTGCCCACGATCATTCCCTCGTCGGCGCTCGGCCTCGACGGGGCGGTGCCGCCCAGCGAGCGGATCGTCGTCGGCGGCATCGGCATCGGCCGGCGCGGCGAGTACGACCTCGGCTGCTTTCTCGAGCAGCCCGACGTGGCCTTCGCGGCGATCGCCGACGTGAAGCAGGGCCGCCGCGAGGCAGTGAAGAAGATCGCTGACACGAAGTACGGCACGCAGAGCTGCACGATGCACCGCGATTTCCGCGAGGTGCTCGACCGCAAGGATATCGACGCGGTGCTGATCGCCACCGGGCCCAACTGGCACGGCCTGATGGCGATGCTCGCCGCCAAGGCGGGCAAGGACATCTACTGCGAGAAGCCCTGCACGAAGAACATCGCCGAGACGCTCATCCATCGAGACACGATGCGGCGCTGCGGCACCGTGTTTCAGGCCGGCACCCAGCGGCGGAACCTGCCGCACTTTGCGTTCGCGTGCGAACTGGCCCGCACGGGCCGGCTGGGGAAGATCAAGAAGGTGTACGCCCATCCGCGCGGCCTGACGGCGAGCATGAGCGGCTGGCTTCCGGCGGAGCCCGAGCCCGATGCGAAGGTCGACGACTGGGACATGTACTTGGGGCCCGCCGCGTGGCGGCCGTTCAACGCCGGCACGCTCAAGGACGGCTTCAATTTCGAGAAGGGGGGCGGGCTCGTGGGCGGTGGCGTCCTGGAGTGGGGTTCGCACTGCGTCGATCTCTGCCAGTGGGCCGTGAACGACTGCCTGCCGCCCGTGGAGTATCACCCGCCCCAGGACGACTATCTGATGTGCCGGTATGCCGACGGGGCCGAGCTCATCTTCCGCGAGAAGGACTGGATTCCGCTCGGCTCCTGCCCCGTGCGATTCGAGGGGGAGACGGGCTGGGTGGAGGCCGGCGACTCGGGCAAGCTCGTGCTCAGTTCCCCCGAATTGCTGGCCGGTCGCAAGATCGAGGAGATCGGCGGCTACCCCGCCACGTTCCACGTCCGCGACTTCCTCGACTGCGTCAAGACCCGCGGCAAGCCGAAGGGCAATGCCGATGCGGCCTGCAATGCCCACATCGCCTGCCACGCCGCGAATATCGCGATCTTCCTCGGTCGGACGGTGAAGTTCGACAACGCGACGAACATGTTCGTCGGTGACGACGAAGCCAATCGGCTGCGGTCGGAAGCCCTGCGGGAGCCGTGGCGATCATGAACGGAGCCTCCACGATGCCCCTGAAATCCGCGTTGATCCTCGTGTCGTTGCTGGCCTTCTCGGGGAGCGCCGCGCCGTGCTCCCGCGCGGCGGAAGCGTTGCCCACCGAGGCGGAACTGATTGCCGTGCTCCGCTCCGATGCAAGCGAGGCCGACAAGGCACTCGTCTGCAAAAAGCTCGCGATCAAGGGCTCACC
>RFUD01000294.1 GCA_009923125.1 Planctomycetia bacterium | reverse complement strand
GCCCGCGATCGCCTCGGCGGGGCACTCCTGGCCGTCGCGCTTCGTCAGCTCCGGCTTGTTGTCGTACATGTCGAGGTTCGGCGGCGACCCCGTGAGATGGATCACGATCATCCGCTTCGCCTTGGCGGGCAGCGGCGGCAGCTTCGCCGCCATCGGATCAGCTGGCAGGGCCGGCACGGGAGCGGCGCTCGTGGCCGCCAAAAGCTCGTGCATCGCGATCGCACCGATGCCGCCGGCCATCGATCCGAGCAGGTGCCGCCGGGTCGCGAGCAGTTTGTGTTCGAGAAACGGGTCCATGATCACGCCTCCGGCTACGGGCACATGAAGGTTTCGTCGAGGTTGAGAATGACGTTCGCCACGACGGTCCAGGCGGCGAGATCGGCCACGTCGGCATCGAGCGAGGTGGGCAGCGGGCCGAGCGGATCGGTGGCCATCTTCTTGGCGTCGTCAGGGTTCTGCAGGTAGTCGGCTTTCACCTCGGCGTGCAGGCCGACAAGCCGGTCGATCTCCGCCGGCGTGGGCTGCCGCGCGAGCACGAGGCGGAAGCCGCGGGCGGCCCGGTCGGCCTCGGTGGAGCCGCCCTCCTGCACCATCCGCCGGGCGAGCGCCTGCGCCGCCTCGACGAATGCCGGGTCGTTCATCGTCACGAGCGCCTGCAGCGGCGTGTTGGTTCGCGGTCGGCGGACGGTGCAGACCTCACGCGACGGCGCGTCGAACGTCGCCATCGATGGATAGGGGTTGCTCCGCCGCCAGGTCGTGTAGAGCGCGCGGCGGTAGCGGTCTTCACCCGTGCTCGTCTGCCAGTCGATGCCGCCGCCGAATGCCGCCGTCAGGCCGAGATTCGGCTGCGGCGGCTTCACACTCGGGCCCCCCTTCTTCCGCGAGAGCAGTCCTGCCGCGGCGAGCGCCTGGTCGCGGATCACCTCCGCCGAGAGCCGCACCCGCGGGCCGCAGGCGACGAGCCGGTTTTCCGGATCGCGGGCCACGAGGTCGGGCGGGCACTTCGACGTCTGCCGGTAGGCGGCGCTCGTCACGATCAGCCGCTGCAGCGCCTTCAGGTTCCAGCCGCTCTCCACCAGTTCGCAGGCGAGCCAGTCGAGCAGCTCGGGATGGCTCGGCAGGTCGCCCTGGCTGCCGAACTCCTCGCTCGTCGACACGATCCCGATCCCGAAGAGCCGCTCCCAGAGCCGGTTGACGATCACGCGGGCCGTGAGCGGATTGGCGGGGTCGACGAGCCACTTCGCGAGCGCGAGCCGATCGAAGCGGCCCCCGTCGGCGGCCGCGGCGTCGTGAAACACGTCCGGCACCCCCTCGCGAACCTCATCGCCGAGGTTTTGCCAGTTGCCGCGGAGTTGGATCTTCGTGATCCGCCGCTTGTCGCCGGCGAGTTCCTCGAGGATGGGCACGGTCACGGCGGGATTTTGCTCGAGCCGCTTCCGGAGGTCGGCGACGATCTTCCGCGCCGGCTGAAACTCGGGCGGCTCCGGCCGGTCTTTCGCGGCGGGCTTCTTGAGCTCGGGGATGCCCGCCTCGATCGCGGAGATTTCCCGCTCGATTTCAGACCGCTTGGCGTCGACCTCCGCCCACGGAATCCGCACCACGGGCGATTCATCCTTGTGGTCGGCATCGGAGGTGTTGTTCAGGATCGCATAGACCTGAAAGTATTCCTTCTGCGAGAGCGGGTCGTATTTGTGGTCGTGGCATTGGGCGCAGGCCATCGTCGTGCCCATCCACGTGCTCAACGTGGTGTTCACGCGGTCGATGACGGCAACCGTGCGAAACTCCTCGTCGATCGTGCCCCCCTCGTTGTTCGTGAGCGTGTTGCGGTGGAAGGCCGTGGCCACCCTGTCGTCGAGCGTGGCGTTCGGCAGGAGGTCGCCGGCGATCTGCTTGATCGTGAATTCGTCGAACGGCATGTTGGCGTCGAAGGCGCGGACCACCCAGTCGCGCCAGCCCCAGATCGTGCGCGGCGGGTCGTCGGCGTAGCCGGCGCTGTCGGCGTAGCGGGCGAGGTCGAGCCACTGGCGGGCCATGTGCTCGCCGTAACCAGGATGAGCGAGCAGCCGATCGACGAGGTTCTCGACGGCGTCGGCGGATGAGTCGGCCACGAACGCGTCGACCTCCTCGGGCGTCGGCGGCAGCCCCGTGAGATCGAGGGCGAGCCGCCGGGCGAGCGTGGCCCGGTCGGCCTCGGGCTGCGGCGCGAGCCCCTCGGCTTCGAGCCGCGCGAGGATGAAACGATCGATGGCGTTCTTCGGCCAGGCGGTGTCTTTCACGGCTGGCAGCGGAGGCCGCGACGGCCGCACATACGACCAGTGGGGCTCATACGTCGCCCCCGCCGCGATCCAACGCCTCAGGAGATCGACCTGCTTCTCCGGCAGCCGTTCGCCGGCCTCGGGGGGCGGCATCACGATGTCGGGATCGGTGGAGGTGATGCGGGCGATCAGTTCGCTCTCATCGGGCTTGCCCGGCACGATCGCCGCATGTCCGCCGAGGTCGGCGGTCGCCCCGGCAAACGTGTCGAGCCGCAGCCCTTCGTCGCCGCCGCCGGCTCGTCCCTCCGGGTCGGGCCCGTGGCAGCGCACGCAGCGGTTCGAGAGGATCCCCTTGATGTCGCGGGTGAACGACGGCTCTTCGCCGCACGCCTGCACCGCGAAAGACGACAATACACCGGCGACCATGAGCGCCGCCGGCCAGCACCGCGACAGTCGGTGTTCTCGTGCACAGCGTGGTGTCATGGAATTATGCGAGAAGGTCCTTTACGACGCGGCCGTGGACATCGGTGAGCCTATAGTCGCGGCCCTGGAAGCGATAGGTGAGCCGTTCGTGATCGACGCCTAAAAGATGAAGCAACGTCGCGTTGAGGTCGTGCACGTGCACGGGGTTTTCCACGATATTATAGCTGAAGTCGTCGGTGCGGCCGTAGACGAGCCCCGGCTTCACGCCGCCGCCGGCCAGCCAGATCGAGAAGCAGCGGCCGTGGTGGTCGCGGCCGTAGTCTTCGAGCCCTGGCCGTAGACCGTGCGGCCAAACTCGCCCGCCCACACGACGAGCGTCTCGTCGAGCAGGCCGCGGGCCGCCAGGTCTTCGACGAGCGCCGCCTGCGGCTGGTCGACGTCGCGGCACTGCTTGGGGATGTTGCTCATGAGCTTGTTGTGCTCGTCCCAGCCGCGGTGGTAGAGCTGCACGAACCGCACGCCCCGTTCCACGAGCCGCCGCGCGAGCAGACAGTTGGCCGCGAACGTGCCGGGCTTTTTGCTCTCGGGGCCGTAGCGGTCAAACGTGGCTGCCGACTCGCCCGAAAGGTCGGTGAGCTCCGGCACCGAGGCCTGCATGCGGAAGGCCATCTCGTATTGGGCAACGCGGGAGGAGATCTCGGGATCGCCGTCTCTCCCCCG
>RFUD01000293.1 GCA_009923125.1 Planctomycetia bacterium | reverse complement strand
ATCTTCAAGAATCACGCCCGCTTCAAGGGGGCCATGGACAAGATGAAGGACGAGGTGATGGCTGCCGAGAACGGCCTCAAGGCGGAGCGCGACCGGATCAATGGCCTGATGGAGCAGCTCAAGGGCTTCAACGTGGGCACGCCGGAGTACAAGAAGCTGGAGGCGGAGGTGGCCAAGGCCCAGGGCGACTTCAACGTCAATGCCCAGCTCCAAAAGAAGGACTTCATGGACCGCGAGGCGAAGGTTTACCTCCAGGTCTACACGGAGGTCGAGCGGGCGGTCGAGCAGTTTGCCCGCGAGCATCGGATCGCGGTCGTGCACCGCTTCGACGGCGAGCCGGTGGACAACTCCGACCGCAACCAGATCCTCCGCGGCATCACCAAGCCGATCGTCTACTTCGAGCCGGGCATCGACATCACCCCGGACATCCTCAAGATGCTGAACGGTCCCGCCGTGGCCGCCGGCGGCGCCGCCCAGCCGCGTCGCTGACCATGGCGTCCTTTTCGCGATCCGGCTCGCAGCAGACGGTCCGTCGCCCGGTGGTGGTCACGGGGCGCGGCTACTGGAGCGGCCGGGAGAACCGCGTCGAGATCCGGCCCGCCGCCGCCGGCGAGGGGGTCGTGTTCGTGCGGCACGATCGTCCGTCTCCGGCCGTCGTGCCCGCGACGCTCGGCAGCCGGATCGAGGCGACCGCCCGCACGAACCTCGCCGCCGACGGGGTCCGGGTCGAGATGGTCGAGCACCTGTTGAGCGCCCTCGCCGCCCTGGGGGTGGATTGCTGCCGGGTGTCGCTGACGGCCGATGAGTTGCCGAGGCTCGACGGGTCGTCGCTGGCGTTCGTGGAGGCGATCGACGCGGCGGGCGTCGTGTCG
This sequence comes from Planctomycetia bacterium, assembly GCA_009923125.1. GTDB lineage: Bacteria > Planctomycetota > Planctomycetia > Pirellulales > UBA1268 > RGVT01. The sequence continues at coordinate 2,549 of RFUD01000293.1, read as the reverse complement.
CTCGGTGTGCCGCGCGAGCCGATCGTGGTCCGCGAGCGGTTGCGGGTGGGCGACGACGAGGCCTGGCTGGAGGCCCTCCCGCCCCGGTTTCCGGGGCTGTCCGTGGACTACGTGCTCGATTACGGTCCCGGCCCCATCGGCCGGCAGGAGTTTTCCATCGAGTTGACCCCGGATGCCTACCGCCGCGAACTGGCGGCGGCCCGGACGTTCATCACGCTCGAGGAGGCGGGCCGCCTGCGGGCGGCCGGCCTGGGGCTCGATGTCTCGATGCGGGATCTGGTCGTGTTTTCGCCGGACGGACCGATCGACAATCCGCTGCGGTGGCCGGATGAGTGCGTGCGTCACAAGGTGCTCGATCTGGTCGGAGACCTCGCGCTCGCCGGACGGCCGATCCACGGGCACGTGCGTGCCTACCGCAGCGGGCATCGGCTGAACGCGGAACTCGCCGCCGGCCTGCGGTCCATGGACGTCGAGCAGGCGGCCTGCATGGCGGGGTGAGTCGGGCCGGGCACGAAAGGACAGGACCGTGGCGGACGAGCATCAGTCGGACGGGATGGAGTGCTCGCCGGCCGGCACCGCGGCCGCCCCGCCGCGCATCGCCGCCACCGCCGTCGTCGAGCCGGGGGCCGTCCTCGGGGCCGGGGTCGTGATCGGTCACCACAGCGTGATCTCGGGTGACGCGGTCGTGGGGTCGGCCACGGTGATCGGCAGCCATGTGACGCTGTTGGGCGAGGTGCGGATCGGCGCGCGGAATCGCATCTTCCCCAACGCCGTGATCGGCGCGGAGCCGCAGGACATCAGCTATCGCGGGAGCCGCACCCGGGTCGTGATCGGCGACGACAACGTGATCCGTGAGGGTGTGACGATCAATCGGGCGACCGAAAAAGAAGACGGGGAGACGATCGTCGGCAACGGCAACTACCTGATGGCCAACAGCCACGTGGCACACGACTGCCGGGTGGCGGATCACGTGATCATCGCCAACGGCACGCTGCTCGGCGGGCATGTGCGCGTGCAGTCGCACGCCTCGCTCTCCGGTGCGGTGGCCGTGCATCACTGGGCGACGATCGGCGGCTGGTCCTTCGTGGCCGGCGTCTCCCGGGTGCTCCACGACATCCCGCCGTTCATGCTCTGCGAAGGGCTGCCGGCCCGGCCGCGGTGCGTGAACGTCGTGGCGCTGCGGCGCGGCGGATTCACGCCCGACGCGATCGCGGCGCTCACCGAGGCGCATCGCCTCGTCCATCGGGCCAAGGTCGGGCTTGCATCGGCCCGCGAGATTCTCCAGAAGCAGGGCATGCTTCTGCCACCGGTCGTCGAACTGCTCGACTTCCTGGCACATCAGCACGAGGGGCGGCACGGCCGCGCCCGGGAGCGACGGAGGGCCGCATGACGAAGACGAAGATCGCGGTGGTGGGATGCGGGCATCTGGGGACGATCCATGCGCGGCTGCTGGCCGCCCGGGAGGACGTGGATCTCGTCGCGGTGGTCGACGCCTCGCCCGAGGCCGCGCAGCGCGTCGCTGCGGCGCACGGTTGCGAGGCCTGCGCCGGGGCCGAGGAACTCGTCGGGCGGGTGGAGGCCGCCGTGGTCGCGACTCCGACCGGGCTGCACGCCGGCGTCTCGCTGCCGTTGCTCGCGGCGGGGATCGACCTGCTCGTCGAGAAGCCGATCGCGTCCACCGTCGAGGATGCCCGGGCGATCGTCACCACCGCCCGCCGGCACGGTCGGGTGGTCGCCGTCGGCCACGTCGAGCGGTTCAATCCGGCGTGGCGGCTGGCCGTCGAGCGCGTCGGCCGGCCGTTGAGCATCGAGGCGGCACGGCTGGCGCCGTTCACGTTCCGCTCGATGGACGTGGGCGTCGTCCACGACCTGATGATCCACGACATCGACCTCGTCCTGTCGCTGGACCCCGGCCGCTTGCAGCAGGTCGAGGCCCACGGCCTCGCGGCGACCGGAGGTCACGAGGACGCGGTGAAGGCCCGGCTCGTCTTCTCCTCGGGGCTCGTGGCCGATCTCACCGCCTCGCGCATCAGCCCGGTGCTGCGGCGCACGATCTCGATCTGGTCGGCGAACGCCCTGGCGGCGGTGGACTTCAACGCCAAGTCCGTGGAGGTCATCGGCGCCTCGCCGGCGGTCGAGGCCGGCCGGTTCGTCGCGGCGGCCGTGCCGCCGGCCGACCGGCCCGCCCTCAAGGAAACCTTCTTCCGTGACGTGCTGCCGCTGGAGACGCTCGCCGTTCCGGAGGCCAACGCCATCGCCTGCGAGCACGACGACTTTCTGGCCGCGATGCGCACCGGTCGGGCTCCGCTGGTGTCCGCCTCCGCCGGCGCCGCCGCGTTGGAGATCGCCAATCAGGTGATCGACTGCCTGGCATGCACCCGGTTCGGGGCGGTGCAGGAACCGCCGGCAACAATCACCCATCCCGCCGCGTCCCCGCGACCGCTTCCGCCGTTGCCGCGCCGCAAGACCGGCTGACGCGCATCGGGCAGCCGGTGTTCGCGGTGGCCCTGGTGGCCGGCGCGATCCTGCTCGTGCTGTTCATCGTCATC
>RFUD01000292.1 GCA_009923125.1 Planctomycetia bacterium | reverse complement strand
CCACGCCCGGATCGTCGTCGCCCATGCGCGGCACGACCTGCGGGCCACGGCCGCGGACGACGAACGATTCGTCGCCGCGTTGGCAGATCGGCTGGGGCTGGAGAGCGTGCTCGGTGCGATCGCCGTGCGCGAAGACCCCGAGCGGCGTGGCGAGGGCCTCGAGGCGCGGGCCCGGCGGCTGCGGTACGACTTCCTCCTCGACGTCGCCCGCGACCGCGGCGCGCGGCACGTGGTGGTCGGACACACGGCGGACGACCAGGCCGAGACGATCCTGCACCGCATCCTGCGCGGCACGGGCATCGCCGGCCTGGCGGGGATGCGACCCGCCCGGCCGCTCGACGCGGGCATCGCCCTCGTGCGGCCCCTGCTCGGGGTGCCGCGCCGCCTGGGCCGCGGGTTTCTCACCGCGGAGGCCGAGGAGTGGCGTGAAGATCCCACGAATGCCGATCCGTGGCATGCCCGGAATTTCCTCCGGCACGCGATCCTCGCGCCGGCGACGGGTGGCCCCTATCCGGCCGCGGCCGAGTCGATCGTGCGCCTGGCGGCGCACGTGGACCGGTCGGCGGCGGTGATCGCCAGTGCCGTCGGCCACCTGCTCGATCGGCATGCCGTGCGGCATGCCGGCGACCGCGTCGTGCTCGATGCGGTCGCGGTCGCGACGCTCGACCGGCAGCTGCTCGCGCAGCTGGTCGCGGCGCTGTGGCAGCGGGAGGCGTGGCCGCGGCGCGACATGACGGCCCGGCACCATGAAGCGGTCGCCGATCTCATCGCCGCCGCCGGCCGCGGCGATCGTCCCGTGCCACCGGCGATCGATCTGCCGGCCGGGATCCGGGCGGCCGCGACGTCGGGCGGTCGCGTGGAGTTCGGACGGACCGTCCGCCCGGCAGCGGGTCAGTGATGCATGCCGCGGGCCGTGTAGCCGCCCCGCATGCGGAACCAGCCCAGCAGCAGCAGGTAGCAGGCGAACATCACCGCGGGCACGATCGCCGTCAGCTTCAGCGCCTGTCGGCCACCGAACAGGCCCGCCTCCTCGACCAGCGGCTTGTCGGCAGCGGCCGAACCGGCCGCCGTGCCCCACCAGTCGACGAGCGCCTGCTGGGCGGCGATCGTCTCGGGCTTGGCCTGCTCCTTGCGCAGCAGGTCGAGCGCCCGCGCGGCCTCCTTGCCGCCGTCCTCGAGCACGCCCACCTTGGAACCGTCGAGGCCGACGGTCTTCATCCACAGGAACTCGTTTTCCTTGGGGGCCTTGTACCGCTCGTACACGGCCGTATCCGCCTGCGCCAGGTGCGTCGAGGCGTTTTGGTCCTGGAGGAACCCGATGCCCGGGCCGCCGAGCAGGCCCGCGGAGAGCATCCCCACCCCGCCGGCGGCACCGATCGTGATGGCGCCACCCTTGGGGAACTGTTCGCTGACCACCGCCAGCATCGTCGGCCACAGGAAGGTCTTGCCGATGCCGTACACGGTGGCCGCGATCACGCACATCACCGCCCCCTGGGCGTTGCCGAGGAGCGTGAGGCCGGCCGCACCGAACAGGGCCGACACGGCGAGCAGGCCGAGCGGCGAGATCTTCTCGACGATCGGTCCGGCGAAGAATCGCAGCACGAACATCAGGCCGGACGTGTAGACGAACAGCAGCAGGCCGTTGGCCGGGTTGGCCATGATCGTGCCGGTGATCTTCGAGATCCAGGAATCGGTGCCGAGCTCCACGTAGCCGACGAGGGCGTGGATGAGCAGCAGGAACGCGAGCAGGAGGTGCCCGAAGCGAAAGCCGGTCGCGGCACCGAAGACCGCGAGGAGGCCGGCGGCGATCCCGATGGCGACCACCGGCGCGAGGCCGAGATCGCTCTTGAAGAACAGCGCCAACAGCCCGCAGATGACCGCGGCCCCGACGAGGCCGAGTTCGCCGAGCATGTCGCGGAACGACACGCCCGAGCTGCTGGCCTCGCTCTTGGGAAAGCGTTGTCCCAGCATCATCAGGCCGTACAGCACCACCGGCACGAGGAACAGCGAAATCTGGATCTGCCAGGCCACGGGCTTGGTGCCCGTGCCGCCGGCCATGAAGTAGCTCGCCAGTCCGCCGAGGATCAGGCCGCCCGGCCAGCCGGCATGCAGGATGTTGAGGTAGTGCGTCTTGTTCTTCGGGAACAGCGTGGCGACCAGCGGGTTGACGACCGCCTCGGCGATGCCATTGCCGATCGCGAACAGGAACATGCCCCAGAACAGGCACTGGAACGCGAGCGGCTTGCCGCCGGCGGCGAAGGCGGCCCCGGTCGCCAGGGTGAGCGCCGCCGACACGAGGTGCATGAGGAACGCGGCGCCCATCAGCGGCCCGAACCCGATCCGGTCGGCGATCAGGCTCGACAGCAGGATGATGATGCCGAAGCCGGTCAGGCCGCCGCCCGTGATCGCCCCCAACTCGGTCTGCGTGAAGCCGTACTGCTCGGCCCACTGCCCGAGGATGCCCGCCCGGATCGAGAAGCCGACACCGGCGGCGAGGATCGCCATGAAGCCCGCCCACAGGAGCCGCTGGGCATTCGGAGCGGTGACGTCGGCGGCCTGGGGATCGTGACGAGTCGCGTGCATGCGAGGGTTCCCTATGGAGAAGCGATGAGGGACGTGACTATAGCAAGGGGGGTGGGCTGCGGGAACGGCGGAAGTTTCGCAGGCCGGGTGGATGCTTGACCCCGGGGCCCGATGGTTCGTACTGTCCCGCCCCCCTGCGCCCGCTCCTTCTCCCGGCCGCCGCTTCCGTGAACTCGCTCGCCGATACGCTCTGGACGCTCGTGCGCTGGACCGTGCCCGTGACGGTGGCCGGTGTCGTGGCGGCCGGCGCCATCGGCTCCAGCCGCATCGGCGAGGAGGTGCGCGGCCGGGTCGAGGCCGCGCTCGCCGCCCGGTTTCCCGCGCTGGTGGCCCAGGTGCAGGGGGCGACGCTCGTGGACGGTGAAGGGATCGTCATCCGCGGCGTGTCGCTGGTCGATCCCAAGATGCCGCAACAGTGGCGTCAGATCCTGTGGGTGGACGAGATCCGGCTGGCCTGCTCCACCAGCCTCACGGAACTCGCGACCGGTCCCCCGCGGATCACCGCCGTGCGGCTGCGGCGTCCCGTGGTCCATGCGGTGCGGGAGCACGACGGGGCGTGGAACCTGCGGAAGCTGTTCGGCTCCGGCACCGTCGGTGGACTGGTGCCGATCGCGGTCGAGGACGCGACGCTGCTGGTTGACGACCCCGCGCGGCAGTTGCGTTCCACGCTCCGGCAGGCGAGCCTCGAGATCCAACCCGATCAGCAGGTGTCGGGAGCCGCCCTCGTTCGCGGCAGCGCGACCGGCGACCGCTTCGAGCGGCTCGCCTTCCAGGGCAGGCTCGTCCCCGAGACGTGGCAGTTCGCGTTGCAGGGGCAGGTCGAGGCGCTCGACGTGTCGTC
>RFUD01000291.1 GCA_009923125.1 Planctomycetia bacterium | reverse complement strand
GCATCCGCTACGGCCCCGACGATCCCGACATCGGCCGCATCAAGCTCGTGCTCGTGGGAGCGCTCGCCGCGGCGCACGAGACCGTGCGGATCATGACGCCCTATTTCCTGCCCGATGACGCCGTCTGCCAGGCGCTCGACGTGGCGGCGCTGCGCGGCGTCGAGGTGGACATCGTGCTGCCGGAGCAGAACAACCTCGCGCTCGTGAGCTGGGCCTCCACGGCCCTGCTGTGGCAGGTGCTCGGCCGCGGCTGCCGCGTGTGGATGTCGCCGCCGCCGTTCGACCACACGAAGCTGATGGCCGTGGATGGCGCGTGGGCGATGTTCGGCAGCGGCAACTGGGACGACCGCAGCATGCGCCTCAACTTCGAATTCAACGTCGAGACGTACGACCGCGGCATCGCCGGGCGGATCGACCGTCACATCGCCGACGTGATCTCCCGATCGCGGCCCAAGACGCTCGACGAGGTGGACTCCCGCAGCCTGCCGGTGCGGCTGCGCGACGGGATCGCCCGGCTCTTTTCGCCGTACCTCTGATCCCCTACATTCCCGGGCATGAGCACCTCGACAGCCGCGCCCCCCGGCGCCGATCCGATCGACGCCCTGCGGGCCGTGGGGCGGGAGTTTCACGGCCGCTCATGGTCGCTCGGCACGAGCAGCAACTACAGCGTCGTGATCGGTCGTGATCCGCTCGAACTGCTGATCACCGCCAGCGGCAAGGACAAGTCGGCGCTCGATCGCGACGACTTCGTGCGGGTGGACGGCCGGGGCGGGCTCCTCGGCGGCGGCCCCGGCAGGAAGTCGTCGGCCGAAACGCTGCTCCACTGCCTGATCGCCGAACTCGTGCCCGCGCTCGGCGGCCAGCCGGTGGGCGCGGTGCTCCATACGCACTCGGTGTGGAGCACGATTCTCTCGCGGGCCGACCTCGCCCGGGGCGCGGTGCGGATCGAGGGCTTCGAGATGCTCAAGGGGCTCGAGGGCATCGGCACGCACGACACCTGCGAGGAGGTGCCGATCTTCGCCAACAGCCAGGACATGGTGGAACTGTCGGAGAGGATTCGCACACGGCTCTCCGCGGCCGATTGGAGTGACCCGCGCCGCCCGCCGGTGCATGGCTTCCTGCTCTCGGGCCACGGCCTCTACACCTGGGGCCGCGACCTCGCCGAGGCCCGGCGTCACATCGAGATTCACGAGTTCCTGTTCGAGGTGGTCGCCCGCAGCCGGATGTCGGCCGCCGGCCACGCCCAGCCCTGACCGTCTTCCACCCGCGAGGAGTGTCCCCATGGCCATCGTCACGGTCCCCGCAGAACGCCTCCGGATCGAAGACCCGGGCGAGATCCGCACGTTCCTCGCCGGCCACGGCATCGACTACTCCACCTGGCCGCTGGAGGACCGCGTCGATCCCGCGGCCCCGGCCGAGGCGATCCTCGCCGCCTACGCACCGGAGATCGAGGAACTGAAGCGGCGCGGCGGGTTCGTCACCGCCGACGTCGTGGACGTCCTTCCCGACACCCCGAACCTCGACGCGATGCTGGCGAAGTTCAACAAGGAGCACACGCACACCGAGGACGAGGTGCGGTTCATCCTCCAGGGCAGGGGCGTGTTTCACATCAACCCCGTGTCGCGGCCGGTGTTCGCCATCGAGGTCTGGGCCGGCGACATGATCAGCGTGCCGCTCGGCACGCGGCACTGGTTCGACCTCTGTGCCGACCGCCGGATCCGTGCGATCAGGCTGTTTCAGGACATGAGCGGCTGGACGCCGCACTACCTCGACGACGGTGTCCACGCCGGGTACCAGCCGCTCTGCTTCGGACCCGCCTGGGTGCCGGCGGCGGGAAAGGCCGCCACGTGATCCTGTTCGACGGCCGCGGCATCCTGCTCGACGTCGAAGGGACGACCTCGTCGATCTCATTCGTCTACGACGTGCTGTTCGAGTTCGCGAAGCGGCACGTGGGCGACTTCCTGGCCCGCCACGCCTCCGATCCCGTCGTGGCCCGGCTGGCGGGCGACCTCGCGCGGGAGACGGGGGCCGATCCCGCCGCCCGCCCCGAGCAGGTCGCGCTGGCCGCGATCGACCTCATGAATCGCGACGTGAAGAGCACGCCGCTCAAGGCCCTGCAGGGCCTGATCTGGCGGGGCGGATTCGAGTCGGGCGAACTCGTCGCGCACGTGTTTCCGGACGTGCCGCCGGCCCTCGAGCAGTGGGCCGCCTCGGGGCTCGACGTGCGGATCTACTCGTCGGGGTCGGTCGAGGCGCAGCGGCTGTTTTTCGGCCACACCGCGGCCGGCGACCTCCTCCCCCATCTGCGCGGTCACTACGACACCACCACCGGCCCCAAGCGGGAGCCGTCAAGCTACGCAAAGATTGCCGACGACATGGGGCTCGCCCCGCGGCAGATCCTGTTCGTGAGCGACGTGGGCGCCGAACTCGACGCGGCGCGGGCCGCGGGCATGGCGACCGTGCTGGCCGTCCGCCCGGGCAACCGGGAGCCCGGTGGCCTGTTCGTCCACGACGCGGTCGAGTCGTTCACGCAGATCGTCGTCTGACGCCGATACCACACCGTTCCATGGACACGCCGGCACCCCCCATCATCGCCGACATGGCCGACCGACTCGTGCGCTGTGCCGTCGGCGTTTCGACCGACGCCGATCTCGCGGCCGCGATCGCCGCGGCGGCGGCGGTGGCCACGGCCGGCCTCGACGCGCCGGCGGACCTGGCCGTGGTGTTCGTCTCCGGCCGCCACGACGCCCCGGTGCGACCGGCCCTCGAGGGGCTGTCCGACCTGCTGGGTGTGAGGCACGTGCTCGCCGCGACCGCCGAGGCGGTGCTCGCCGACGGCCGCGAATACGAGACGGGGCCCGCGGTCGTGGTGTGGCTCGCCCGGCTGCCGGGGGCGACGCTCGTGCCGCTGTCGCTGGAGTATGCCCAGTCGGTGGACGGGGGCGTGTTTCTGGGCTGGCCCGAGGAACTCGACGGCCCCTGGCCCGCCGACGCCGCGCTGCTGCTGCTGGCCGACCCGTTCACGTTCAACGTCGATCGGCTGATGCGCCGCATGGAGGAGGACCATCCCGGCGTCCCGGTGCTCGGCGGATTCGCGAGCGGCGGAACGCGGCCGGGCGAGAACACGCTCGTCGTCGGCCCGACGTCGTACGATTCCGGCGCCGTGGGGGTGGTGATCGGCGGCGTCTCGATCCGCCCGGTCGTGTCGCAGGGCTGCCGGCCGATCGGCTCGCCGATGGTCGTCACCAAGGCCGAGGAGAACCTGATCGTGGAGCTCGGCGGCCGGCCGGCGCTCGAGCGGCTCCGCGAGGTGTATGGCGGACTCGATGCCGCCACGCAGCACCTGGTCCGCCACTCGCTCCATGTGGGCCGGGCGGCGAGCGAATACCAGGACCACGGGCAGCGGGGCAACTTCCTCGTGCGAAACGTCGTGGGCGCGGATCCCGACGT
>RFUD01000030.1 GCA_009923125.1 Planctomycetia bacterium | reverse complement strand
CAAGTTCGAGTCGCAGCAGCCGATCGTGCTCGTCCTCGGCGACCTCGCGAACGTGGCCGCGCCGCTTGTGCGGCTCCACTCCTCCTGCTTCACCGGCGATTTGCTCGACAGCCTCCGCTGCGACTGCGGCGACCAACTGCACATGGCGCTCGACATGATCGGCCGCGAGGGGGCCGGGGTGCTCGTCTACCTGCCGCAGGAAGGGCGGGGGATCGGCCTCGTGGAGAAGATCCGGGCCTACCAGCTCCAGGACCAGGGGCTCGACACCGTCGAGGCCAATCTCGCCCTGGGCTTCAAGGCCGATTCCCGCGACTACGGCATCGGCATCCAGCTCCTCAAGGACCTCGGCCTGCGACAGGTGCGGCTGCTCACCAACAATCCGAAGAAGACCGACGCCTTCATCTACGGCGGGTTCGACCTGGAGGTCGTGGATCAGGTGCCGATCCTGCCGCCGGTCCACGAGTTCAACGAACGCTACCTGGCGACGAAGCGGGAGAAACTCGGCCATTCGTTTCCCGAGCCGGGCCCCGCCGCCTCCACGACTTCCACGACCTCTGCCATCCCCGAGCCGGGGCGGGCGGGCGCCGCCGGCACGCCGGATTGACCCGCCGGCGCCGAGGGCCGTAGCATCGCACTCCAGCGGTGGATGAGGATCCCGCGGAGAGCCCGATGGAACGAGCCTGTCGCCCCGGTGTCGCGCGTCGCCCGACGTCTTTCCCGCTCGTTCTCCTGCTCCTCCCCCTGGCTGGCTCGAGCCTGCTCGCCGGCTGCGGCCGGCGGGAGCCCGACCCGCTGGCGAGCGTGACGGTCGAGCCCGCGGCGAACCGGGCCCCCGCCGATCAGCCCGCCTCGCGGGCCGCCGAGGCGACGCCGGAACCGTTCACGCCGCCGCCGCTCGAGGCGCTCGACCGCGACGCCAAGTGGATCGACCGGCCCGTGCGCGACGGACTGGCCCTCCTCCGCGACGAGCAGGCGAAGGAGACCTCGCTGGCCTCGGTGCCGGAGGCCCTGGCGCTCGACAACACGTCGCCGGAGGCCAACGCCAAGATCCTCTCGGCGCTCGGGCGGCTGCCGGAGCCGGGGCAGGCCGACGCCGACGCCCGGATCGACCGCCACGTGACCGGCGATCTCGGCAGCACCAACCCGATCATGATCAGCACCTCGGCGGAGTTCGACATCCTCGGCCTGACCGGCTTCGGGCTGTTTTCGTTCGACCGCCGGCTCGAACCCTTCGCCACGAGCGACACCGTCGCCTCCTGGCAGACCAGCGCCGACGGCCTGCTCGACAAGGTCGTGCTGCGCGACGACCTGGTGTGGAGCGACGGCAGGCCGATCACGGCCCACGACGTCGCCTTCACCTACCGCGTGATCATGGATCCGCGGGTGCCGGTGCCCGCCGTCCGCAGCGGCACCGACCAGCTGCGCTGGGTGCACGCCTACGACGACCGCACGATCGTGTTCTTCCACAAGGAGCCGCTGGCCACGAACGTCTGGAACGTGAACTTCCCGGTGCTGCCGAGGCACGTCTACGCGGACACCTGGGAGAACGACCCGACGCTCAAGGACAGTCCCGAGCACGTGCAGCTCGAGCAGCGGCCGGTGTCCGGCGGACCGTACGAGATCGTGGAGCGGCAGCGCGGCCAGCAGATCGTGCTGCGGCGCCGCGACAGCTGGTCGCAGGTCGGCGGCCGGCAGGTCCGCGAGCCGCCGTTCTTCCGGGAGATCCGCTTCCGCATCATCGAGGACCCCAACACCACGCTCCTCGCGCTCAAGAGCGGCGAGATCGACGAGATGGTGCTGCTTCCGGAACAGTGGACGACGCAGACGAAGGGCCGCGACTTCTCCGAGCGCAACACGAAGGTCACGGCGCCGGAATGGGTGAGCTTCCACTTCGGCTGGAACATCGACACGCCCTTCTTCGCCGACCGCCGCGTCCGCCGGGCCATGACCTACGCCTTCGACCACGACGCGATGCTCGACAAGCTCTGCTACGGCCTCTACGAGCCGGCCACCGGGCCGTTTCACGAGGCGTCGTGGATGGCGCCGCAGAAGCGGCTCGGACCCTCGAAGCAGGATCTCGACAAGGCCGAAGCCCTGCTCGACGAGGCCGGCTGGACGGACCACGACAACGACGGGGTGCGCGACAAGCAGATCGACGGCCGGCTGGTGCCGTTCGAGTTCACCATGCTCGTCAGCCAGCAACCCCTGCGGGTGGCCATCTGCACGCTCCTCAAGGAGAACCTCGATCAAATCGGCGTGCGGATGAACGTGCGACCGACCGAATCGACCGTGCTCCAACAGCTCACGCAGGACAAGAAGTTCCAGGCCTATCACGGCGGCTGGGGCGCGGGCACCGACCCCGACACCTCCGAGAACATCTGGGCCACCAACGCCGGCCGCAACTACGTGGGCTATTCCAATCCCGAGGTCGATCGGCTGTTCGCGGAGGGACGACGGGAGCGCGACCGGGCCAAGCGGGCCGAGAAATACGCCCGCATCCAGGAGATCCTGCAGGACGACCAGCCCTACACCTGGCTGTACTGGCGGAACAGTTTCTACGGCTTCTCGAAGGGCCTCCGTGGCTACGTGTTCAGCCCGCGCGGCCCCTACCACTACTCGCCCGGCTTCGGCAGCCTGTGGATGCCGGGGCAGGAGTAGCGGATGGCGACGTACCTCGTGCGCCGCGCGATCTTCGGCGTCCTGACCCTCGTCGTGATCACCTGCTTCGTCTACGGCCTGGCCCGCAACATGCCGGGCACGCCGCTCACGGTGCAGCTCGGTGAGACCGACCCGAGCCGCAAGTTCAATCCCGAGGATCTCGAGCGGCTGAAGCGCATCTACGGCCTCGACAAGCCCTGGCCGGTGGGCTACGTCCAGTGGCTGGCGAACGTCGCGCGCGGCGATCTCGGCCGCTCGATCTCGCGGAAGCAGCCGGTGGCGACGCTGATCGCCGACCGCGTCGGCCCCACGTTCCTGATCTCGGGCACGGCGCTCGTCCTCGCCTGGCTGGCGGCGATTCCGCTGGGGCTCTACGCCTCCGCGCGGAGCGGCCGTGCCGACGAGCGGATCTCGAGCCTCGTGCTGTACGTGCTGTATTCGTTTCCCACGTTCGTCGCGGCGCTGTTCCTCCAGATCATCTTCGCCGTCTGGCTCCGCGGCACCGCCTGGGAGCTGCCGCTGTTCGGCATGAGCGACCTGCCGCCGGACGCGGCCCTCCCGGCGAGGATCGGCGACGTCGCGCGGCACATGATCCTGCCGGTCACCTGCCAGACCTACGTCAGCCTGGCCTACGACAGTCGGTTCATCCGGGCGAACATGGAGGAGGCCGTGCGGCAGGACTACATCCGCACCGCGCGGGCCAAGGGGGCGGGGCCGTGGCGCGTGCTCTTCCGCCACGCCTTCCGCAACACCCTGATCCCGCTGGTCACGCTGCTCGGGCTCTCGCTGCCCGGCCTGATCGGCGGCTCGGTGATCATCGAGCAGATCTTCACCTGGCCGGGGATGGGGCGGCTGTTCTTCGAGAGCATCCGCGAGCGCGACTATCCCACCATCATGGGCCTCACGCTGATGTTCAGCGTGCTCACGCTGCTGGGGCAGCTGCTGGCCGATCTCCTCTACTGCGCGGTCGATCCGCGCGTCAGTGTGGAATGAACATGGCGACACGGCCGGCCGGGTTCTGGGGCGACGCCTGGCGGCGGTTCCGCCGGCGGCCGCTCGCCGTCGCCGCGCTCACCTTCGTCGGCGGACTCGCGCTCGTGGCCCTGCTGAGCCCGGCCATCGCCGGCACGAAGCCCGTGCTCTGCCGCTACAAGGGGCGGATCTACGCGCCCTGCCTCGGATACTTCGACCGCCGCCTCGAGCCCGCCGTCTTCACGCGGGACCGCTTCCGCGGCACCTACCCGCGAAACCTCGAGGAAAAGGACCCGGAGAGCTGGGCCGTGTGGCCGCTCGTGTTCCAGGATCCGTATCGCAGCGTGCGGGCCGACGAATGGCCGGGGACCGCCGCGAACCCCGCCAAAGACGAGGGGAGGCCGAGCCGGCGCAACCTCTTCGGCACCGACCAGGCGGGCGTGGACGTGTTCGCGAAGATGGTGCACGGCACGACGATCGCGCTCCTCGTGGGCTTCGTGTCGATGGGGATCGCCGGCACGATCGGGATCGTCGTGGGCGCCCTGGGGGGCTATTTCGGCGGCTGGATCGACATGCTCACCAGCCGGATCACGGAGATCGTGATGTGCGTGCCCACGCTCGTGCTCATCCTGGCGGTGATCGCGCTCATCGAGAAGCCCACGATCTGGCACACGATGGCGATCATCGGGGCCACCGGCTGGACCGGCATCGCCCGCCTGACCCGCGGCGAGTTTCTCAGGCTCAAGGGGGCCGAGTTCGTGCTCGCCGCCCGGGCTGCGGGCGCGGGCCCCTGGCGGATCATGCTGCGGCACATCCTGCCCAACGCGCTGGCCCCGGTGCTCGTGCCGATCACGTTCGGCATCGCCTCGGCCGTGCTGCTCGAGAGCTCGCTGTCGTTCCTCGGCTTCGGTCCGCCGCCGCCGACGGCGAGCTGGGGGTCGATCCTGAACGACGCCCGGAGCAACCTGGCGATGTGGTGGCTGGTGGTGTTTCCCGGCATCGCGATCTTCCTCACCGTGCTGGCCTACAACCTGATCGGCGAGGCGCTCCAGGAGTCCACCGACCCCCGGCTCCGCGAGGCCCGCAAATGAAGTGCTCGATGATGCGCTCGATGACGCGCCGGCTCGGAGGCGGCGAAAGTCTCCTCGCGGGGGCTGCAGCAGCCCCATGCTCGTCGGGCGTTCGCCGACCCCCTCGCCTCCTCGTGTCGTGTTCAGGGTGAGCCCCGTGCCGCTTCTCGACATCCACAACCTCGTGACCGCGTTCCATACGCCGGCCGGCCGCGTGCCGGCGGTGGACGGCGTGTCGCTGTCGATCGAGCGCGGGAAGACGCTGGGGCTCGTGGGGGAGAGCGGCTGCGGGAAGAGCGTGACGGCGATGTCGATCCTCCGGCTCGTGGCGGCGCCGGGCGTGATCGAGTCGGGGAGCATCCGTCTCGAGCGCGACGGCCGCACGGACGATCTCGTGACGCTCCCCGAGCGGGAGTTGCGCCGCGTGCGGGGCGGGAGGATCGGGATGATCTTCCAGGAGCCGATGACGAGCCTGAACCCCGTGTTCACGATCGGCGACCAGATCGCCGAGGCGGTGCGGCTGCACCGCGACGTCACCCCCCACGGCGCGAGGGCGCGGGCGCTCGAGATGCTCCGCCTCGTCCGCCTGGCCGATCCCGAACGGCGGCTCGACGAGTATCCGCACCAGCTCTCCGGCGGCATGCGGCAGCGGGTGATGATCGCGATGGCACTCGCCTGCGAACCCGACCTCGTGATCGCCGATGAGCCCACGACCGCGCTCGACGTGACGATCCAGGCCCAGATTCTCGCCCTGCTCGACGATCTGCGGCGCCGTCTGGGCACGGCGATCCTGCTCATCACCCACGATCTGGGCGTCGTGGCGGAGACGTGCGACGACGTGGCCGTGATGTACGCCGGCCGGATCGTGGAGCACGCGCCGGCGGCCGAGCTGTTCGCGCACCCGCGGCACCCGTACACGATCGGCCTGCTCGCGGCCCGCCCCACGGGCCGGCGGTCGGGACCGCTGACCACGATTCCGGGGATGGTGCCCGCCCCGCGTGATTTTCCGGCCGGCTGCCGGTTTCATCCGCGGTGCGGCTTCGCGCGGCTGCCGGACTGCGCGACACACGCCCCCGCGCTCGTCGAGATCGCCCCCGGGCACCTCGTCCGCTGCCCGTTCGCGGGCGCGCTCGGGGAGCCCCGCGCGTCCTCCGCGGGGAGCCGCGCATGACGACTGCATCGCTGCTCGACGTCGCCGGCCTGGAGACGCACTTTCCGGTGCGGAAGGGGCTCCTGCGTCGGCAGGTCGGCAGCGTGCGGGCGGTGGATGGCGTGAGTTTCTCGATCGCCAAGGGCCGCACGCTCGGGCTCGTCGGCGAGAGCGGCTGCGGCAAGACGACCGTGGGGCGGAGCGTGCTGCGGCTCGTCGAGCCCACGGCAGGCACGGTGCGGTTTGCCGGCGCGGACGTGCGGGGGACGCACGGGGCGGCGCTGCGGGCGTTGCGGCGGCGGATGCAGATCGTGTTCCAGGATCCCTACGGCTCGCTCAATCCGCGGATGACGATCCGGGCGATCCTCGAGGAGGGGCTCGTCATCCACCGTCTCGGCACGCCGCCGGAGCGGCTCGCCCGCATGCAGGCGGCGCTCGAACGCACGGGGCTGACGGCGGCGGCGCTCGAGCGGTATCCGCACGAATTCTCCGGCGGGCAGCGGCAGCGGATCGCGATCGCGCGGGCGCTCGTCCTGGAGCCCGACTTCCTCGTGCTCGACGAGCCCGTGTCGGCGCTCGACGTCTCGATCCAGGCGCAGGTGGTCAACCTGCTGGTCGAGCTGCGCGAGCAGTTCGGACTCACGTACCTCCTGATCTCGCACGACCTGTCGGTGGTCGAGCACGTGTCGGACGAGGTGGCCGTGATGTACCTCGGACGGATCGTCGAGCATGCGACGGCGGACGCGCTCTACCGCACGCCGCTCCATCCCTACACGCTCGCACTGTTCTCCGCCGTGCCCAGGATCGATCCGGCGGACCGCCGGAGGCGCATCGTGCTCACGGGCGACGTGCCGAGTCCCGCGCGGCCGCCTGCCGGCTGCCGGTTTCACCCCCGCTGCCCGCTCGCCGAGACCGTCTGCCGCTCGGTCGATCCGCCCGCCACCGTGATCGACGGTCACCGGGTGCACTGCCATGTGGCCGCCCGGGAACTCGACCGCGGTGGCAGCGCCGCGGCGGCGGCCGCACGGCTGGCGGAGATGATGGCAGGCGACACGCCGGATAGAATCGGGACAGGGAACAGCGCGTGAACAGCATGAACAGCACGAACAACTGTCACGGCGAATCCGGCGGGGCGGTGACGACCCGGCCGAATATCGGGGTGATCGTCGCACTCGCGCTCGGACTCGTTCTCGCGCTCCCGGCCGGCGCACAGCCGCCGGGACCGGGCGGCCGCGGCGGCGGGCTGCTGCCGGCCCGCGAAACGCCGAGCATTTCCGGCGGCCTGACCCGCGAGGAGATTCTGCGGCGGTTCGATCTCGATGCCAACGGGACGATCGACGAGGGGGAGGCGGAGACGGCCCGCGTGCGGATGCGCCGCGAACGGATCGAGACGCTGCGAAACTCCGGCGTCGATCCCCTCACGGGCCGGCCCCGCGGCGACGCGGCGGCGAGTGGTCGCGAGCCCGCGGCGACGGACGACCTGATCCTGATCCCGGGCAACCCGGCACCGGCATCCCGTCCGCGGGCCGCGACGGAAGACTCCGCCAGGCCGCCCGCATCCCGCCCCCCGGCGAACGTGACCCCGGGTCGCACGCCCGCCCTGACCGGCGGCGTGCGGGCCGGCGCTCCCGCGGTGCGGCCAGGCTACGGAGCCCAGGGGCCGAAACAGGATCTCAACGCGGGCCGGCCCCGCGATCCGCAACCGCAATCGCAACCGCGGCCCACCGCCGCCCGCGGCCGCACCGGCATCCCGGCGGCGGGCCGCGCCCCCGCGCAGACGGGCTCTCCGCGAACGGGACTCTTTCCGCAGGGTTCGACGCGGCCGACGGCCGAGGACTTCGGTCGGTAGTGCCGACCGGCCCGCAAAGCCTCGTGGCATCCCGGGCGCGGCACTTTTGCGGCGTCCTCACCGGTGCTACACCTATTCGCCTGCCAACCACCCAGCCTGGAGGAATCATGCGCGGCACGGCATTCAAGACTCCCTCGATCACGGTCCGGCTCTTCGCGACCCGGCTGGCCCTGGTGGCGACTCTCGCAGCATGCCTGCCGGCGCCGCAGGTTCGCGCCGAGGAGCCGCCGCGGCTCTCGCCCACCGACACCCGACGCGTGTTCGTGACCGGCACCACCGCCAGCTTCCCCAAGGTGACCGCGGCCGTCGATGTTTCCACTCAAGAACTTCACGCTGCCGTCCGCAAACACGTGACGATCGTGCTCGACACGCAGGGACACTCCATTGCCATGCGGGCGCCGTGGGCGCTCGAGGTGTCGAGCGGCCTCGACCCGGCGACGATCCAGACCGAACTCATCGAGAAGGTGTTCCTGCCACGCGCGAAGGACGGCCTGTACGACGACGGTCTGGCCGCGCTCGTCGAGGCCACGGAAGGCTGGGTCAAGGATCGCAAGGATCGCGAACTCGCCCGGATCGAGGCCGCGCGGGTGTTTCGCACCCGCACGCTCCCGCTGTCGCTCCTCGGCCTGGGGTCTCTGGCCGCGGTCGGCACTTTCCTCTATCAGCGGTCGCGGCACGACAGCCGTGTCGCCGAGGCGCGCCGGAAACTCGCCGCCTTCAAGCAGGAGGTCGTCGGCCTCTCCGACCTGCTCGACGCGCAGCAGGAGCGGCATCGGCTGCTGCCGCACACCGACCCCGACTTCAAGACACCGATGCAGGGTCAGACGCGATCCGCGTACGACGCGGTGCAGGGGGCGCTCGGCCGCTACCGCGAGCGGTGGCTCGGCCTGATGGACGTGTGGGAAAAGGCGCAGGAACGGGTCGACTCGGAATGGTTCCTCGGCACCGCCGCCGCCGACGACTGCATCCGGCTGCTCGACTCGGCGGAGGCGCGGCCGCCGCTCGACGAAGTGGCCGGCGAATGCCGCGGCCCGCTCGACGTGCTCGAGCAGGCCCACGAGAAGTCGCGGGCCCTGGCCGACGAACTCGACGCCGGACTCGCGGCCGCCGACGCCCGGATCGCCCGCCTTGCGGAACGCGGCCGATCCGGCGCCGCCTTTCAGGCCGCGACGGCCGCCGCGGCCCGCAGCCTCGCGCTGGCGCGACACGACCTGGAGAGCGATCCCGTCGAGGCGCGTGGCCGGCTGGAGGGCGGACTGGCCGACATGGCGACGCTGGTCGGGCGGCTCGACGCCTTCGAGGCCGCCGACGACCGCCGGCGGAAGGCCGCCGCGACGGCCGACGACGCGGAAGCGAAGATCCGCGCCAAGCGGGCCGAGGGCTGGCTCTTGGCCGAGCCCGGGGCCGACCCGATGGTCCACGTCGTGCAATCGCGCGAGCACGCCGCGCTGGCGGCGCAGCTGCTGGATGCCGGAGAGGTCGAAGGCGCCCTCAAGCACCTCGAGCACGCCGAGCGGCATGCCGGTGAGGCGGTCGCCATCCTGGAGAGCGTCGTGGCCGCCAAGGCGAAGATCGACGACCTGCTGCCCGGATGCATCGCGCGGCTGGAGGCGCTCGGCGGCCGGCGCCCGGCCACCGAGCGGGCCCTCGAGCATCTCGCCGCGGCCTACGCCGAGAACTCGTGGACCGATCTCGCCGACAACGTCGCCAAGGCCGACGAGGGGCTCGAGCGCATCAAGCGCATGATCGCCGAGGCCCAGTCGGCCGCCGAGCCCTCGCGACAGCATTACTTCAAGGCGCTCGCGCTGCTCGAGGAGGTCGTGCGGCAGGAGGCGTGGGTGGAGGGCTGCCAGACCGCGGTGACCGACCGCCGACAGGAACTCGACGGCCTCCGGGCGTCGCTGCCGAAGCGCGCTTCCGACACCACGCGGCGGATCGGCGAGCTCGAAGCCCGGCTCGACCGGCAGCGAACCGATCGCGTCCGGGCCAACGAGCACTGCCGTGAGGCGGGCCGGCTCGTGCAGGTCGCGGAGCGCGGCCTCGCGGTCCAGCGTCCCGATCTGCTGCAGGCCGGCCGCGTGATCGACGCCGCCGACTCGGCCGCCGCGCGGGCGGAGGAACTCGCCACCGAGGACGAGCGGCTCGCCCGGCAGGCCTTCACGGAAATCGAGGAGACCGACAGCCTCATCCGCCGGGCCGCGGCCTGGTACGCGGAGGGCGTTTCGGCCGACGTCCGTGCGGCCGTGTCGGCGCTCGAACGGGCGAAGTCGCTGCTCACCGGCCAGCGGTACGAAGACTCGATCAAGGCGTCGTCGGAGTCGGCGGCGCTGGCCCGCGAGGCCTACGCCGCGGCGACCGCGGAGGCGGAACGGCGGCGGCAGCGCAGGATCCAGGAAATCCAGCGCCGGCAGATGCAGGATTCCTTCGAGCGCATGTCGCGCGGGGCCGGGCCGTGGGTGATCTCACTGCCAGGTGGCACGTTCACCGGACCGGATCCCTGGCGCACGGTGCTCGGCGGTGGGCCGGTCATCGGGGGCGGCGCCGCGCGCGGCAGTTCGCCCGCCGCCGGCGGCAGCTGGACGCGCGACGTCGCCGAAGTGCGCTGGTAGCCGCGACCAGCCGCCCCCGGGCGACCGGGCAGGCTGGGAAAGCGCGGCAAGGGGGCGAGACCGCGGCTGGCGTGCGGTCGCCGCTTTGAATCGCGGCCGGCATGGGGCCGATAGCACCAGCGATACGGCCGGGTGCTTCGAGGGCCGACCCACGTCGCGAGGATTCGCTGATGCTCACCACGCTCACCACACGCATGCGGCCCATGCGAGCCTGGATCTTCACGGTGCTCGGGACCGGCATCGCCATCGGCGGGCACATCAGCCGCGCCGCCGAACCGACGGCGGCCGCGAAGGCGTCGTCCACGACCGCCGCCACGAAGCCGGCCGCGCCCAAGAAGCCCGTGCTCGTGCCCGGAACGGGCGCCGTCGCCAAGGGGGCCACCGACGACTTCGAGGATGAGAAGTGGACCTGGAACTACAACCATCCCAAGAGTTCCGAGGAGCAGGACAAGCGTCTCCGCGGGCCGGTGGGCAAGAGCGTGAACCGACAGTGGTTCGAGGGCCCGAAGCGCGGCACACCCGACGTCGTGAAGCGGATCGAACTGCCGAGCCCGGGCCTCGAAGGCAGCACGCACGGCCTGCTGATTTCGACGCGCAACGCCGGCATCCCCGGACGGGTCACGTACCAGATGCAGCAGGACGACCTGATCTTCGCCGCGGGCCGTTCGGTCGGCGGCGGCATCTCGGTGGCCGACAGCCCGAGCATCGTGACCCGCGTCTACCTGCCGCCCTTCGAGCAGTGGGAGAAGCGGAGCGGCCCGTCGTTCGGCTTCCGTGCCGGCTGCTACACCCACGCGATCATCACCGCCGACGACCATCCACGGGAAGGCTGGTGGGGCCTCGAGGAATACTGGCCCGGCATGTTCATCTGCTACGAGAAGGCGAACGCCAAGAAAAACCTTCCCGAGCAGGCGTACCTCCGCGTCCGCAGCGGTCGGAACGGCGGCGAGATCCGCGGCCCCACGATCACCGAGGATCAACTCGGCTGGTGGACGCTCGGCCTCTCGTTCACGCCCGACGGCATGATCCACTACTTCGCCAGCCCGGGCGTGGACGACCTCACGATGGACGACCACATCACGTCGCAGTTCCCCTACGGCTACCGCACCGAGACCCTGAAGACGTTCTTCTACAACGTGTGCGTGATGGACGACGGCAAGACGTGGAGCACGCCATGGGTGGTGGACGATCCGAAGATCTACTTCGTGAAGCGTCCGCAGATGGCGACGACGAAATCCGGCCCGCGGAAGTAAGACGGGCTCGACCGGGTCTCGTCAACGTGCCGAATCCGGCTTCGGGCT
>RFUD01000290.1 GCA_009923125.1 Planctomycetia bacterium | reverse complement strand
AGACCATCCAGCCGTGGCGGCAGCCACGGCCGTCCCGCGCCGTCGAGCCAGCCGAGGGGATCGGCGAACGCCGCGTCGGCCGCGGGCCGGGCCAGGGCCGCACCCGTGGCGGCGAGTCGGTCCCAGGCCCGGGCGTTGTGGGCCAGGATCGCGTCCCGGCCGCCGCCGAGTCGATCAATCATGCCCCGCACCCCGCCCGTGCGGGCCGCTTGCACACGTGGTGCACGTGCGTATACTTTGGGACAGCAGCGGCTGGCCCGACTCCGATCCAGCCGCACGCCAGGAGCCCGACATGAGCCCCGCCGACATCGTCGCCTTCACCCGCCGCAGCCCCTTCATGCCATTTCGGATTCACATGACCGACGGCAGGCACTACGACATCCGCCATCCGGACCAGGTGATCCCCTTGCGATCGCGGATCGAGGTCGGGGTCGGCGGCGATGGCTCGATCGCCGATCGGGTGGAGCACCTCTCGTTCTTCCATGTGGTCAGGCTCGAGGAACTCGAGCCGGCCGAGCCGCGGCAGGCCGGCTGACACCGCGGCGGTTCACCCGTCGCATCGCGACTCCAGCGACGAGACCGCCCACCAACAACACGATCGACGACGGCTCAGGAACGGCCGCGACGGGCTGCGTGAACGCATACATGGATGCGCTGCCGTCCGCCGGCACGAAGCCATACCAGCCCCCAGCGACCAGCGGTGTACTCGAAATACCGTAAGCGGAAAGATTGAACGACGTGTTGGACCACGTCCCGGCCGCGTTATCGAGTTGGTATTGCGCTGCGTAGAACCCTGTTTCAGAGTCGTAAGGCTCGATCTGCCGGTCGACTTGGGGCCAATCGGCTGGCAGGCCGTCATATCGGTATGTCAAACTGTTCAGGAAAAAGCCGAGACCCTCATAGTACCCGAGGTCGATCGAAAGCCGGGGATCCGAGCCCGCCACCGGGGCCGGCCCACCGGTCACTTCGCCTGCAAGCGCGAATAGCATGTCGCTGAACTTTGGCGCGACAGCAGAATCCCAACGGTAGCCCCAGGCGACCGACTCGGGGCTCAAGTCGTCATTGAATTGCAGGATAAACGCCGACGCTTCCGAACCGGAACCCGCCCAGAAGACGATGTCGTTGAAGTCGTCAATCGGGACGGTCCCGGCCAACGACGGGCCGGACAAAAAAGCCGTCAACACCAACATCGTGCCGATCGTTCGCATCATCGCTGCACTCCTCGTGTGGCCCGGTTCACTGCCGGGCGTCGCTTCCACCCGCCCGCGTCAGGAGCCCGAGCAGGACGCCCTGCTCGATCGACTCGCCGACAAACTCGACGTGTCCATCACAAAACACCATTCCCGCCACAGCTGGATGGTCGCTCCAGATCTCGTTGTTCTGGCTGACATTGATCCGGTTGGTTGAGGATTGGTCGAAAATGTTCTGCCCGTTGATCCATTCCGATTGGAACGTGGCATCGCGGCCCGTGCATTCCGCGATCGCGGCGGTGCAGGACAGGCCGTCGGTGACAGCCTTGGCCGGTGTCGGTGCCTCGTACACCATGACGCCCACATGTTCCGGGAGAGGCTGTGGCACCGGGTAGCCGACGCCGAACATGCCGCCATAGTCGGTGTAGGCCAGGTCATCCCCAGGATCCCAGCGTCCGTTGCGGTTCCGGTCGCCGGTGGTGAGGCCCGTTCTCTTCGTCCGAGTCGTGCTCGGGCAGAGGAACATCCGCACCACGCATTCCCCAGCCCGACGATTCTCGGCGCTGCGGTACGAGTATCGGACGTCGAATGCCGCCGCCGCGCCCGCCTCCTCCGCGAAAGGCAGGATGAATGCACTCCAAGCAATCTGCTTTCGCGGCGCCGGCGTCGAGCATTCGAGACAGCCCACGGGGAAGGTGCGCCGGGCTGACTCGAAGCCGTACAGTGCACACCCCAGCCCGCGCAGGTTGTTCATGCAGCTCGTCCGCCGGGCCGCCTCGCGGGCCGACTGCACGGCGGGCAGCAGGAGCGCGACGAGCGCCGCCACGAGCGCCGCGACCACGAGCAGTTCGACGAGCGTCATGCCGGCACGGGAGTGCCGCGAGACCGAGTCCATGCCATGCACGCACCGCGCACAAGTTCCCCATCACGGCCGCGCATGCCCGGGCACGCGCACCGTCGCCTTGGAACGAGCGTCTGGGACGTATCCTGAAAGCCCTGCCACCGGCCGCTTGCACGGCCGTGCCTGCCTTCCCGCCCGCGCAGGTTGGCAGACTCTCGATCCCTGGTAGGTCTTCTGACTCCCAGGCTCAGCCGGTCGCATGCCTTCTCGCGACCCGCCGGGACAACCCGTACGGCATCGCAATGGCCGGAGGCGACCGGCCTCGACGCCTGGATACAGCGGCGGGGCCGTCCCGGATTCACACCGGAGTTCCCTGTTTGCCCGACGGAGCGAGAAGCACCGCTCGGGCCACCAGAGTCGTGCGGGGCAATGTATCGACGTCGCCGGGGGTGTCAAGCGAATGGCGTGTCAAACTGTGCCGGTCACGGCGAGACGCCGGCGGAATCTGTGCGGGTCGTACGGCCTCGCGCCGCACAGTCGGCCCATGCGAAATGCGCGTCACGGTTTGCCCGACACGTAGCCGTAAGTCGTGTCGAGAAAAATACTTGCCGACACTCAAGCCGCTTTCATCCACCCGCCGATAGCCCACATGTCCCCCGGGGCAATCACTGTGCCCGTCGGGCAACCAGGGGGCGGCAGTCACCTGCAATTCAATCGAGTCACGGAATGGCTCGACAGGCCTGTCGCGATCAAGTTCGTGGATCACAACCTCGGGGCGACCAAGCCTCAAGACAAAAACGGAAGTCGACTTCCGTGTGCTCCACAAGCAAAGGAGATGTGGCTCGATGAAGCGTATGATGTTCCTCGGTGCGCTGGTTCTCGGTGTCACCGTTTGTAGCCAGTCCTTCGGTTTCGAGCTCCTTGACCGGATGCTCGGCCACAAGGGCTGCACCTCGTGCTGTGAGCCCGGCTGCGATGCCGGCAATGGGTGCTGCGAGCCCGGCTGCGATGCCGGCAGCAACGGTTGTGCGGAGCCGGCGTGCGGCGCTGGCAACGGCTGTGCGGAACCGGCGTGCGACGCCGGTGCCGGCTGCTGCGAGCCGAGCTGCGGTGCGGCCTCGTGCTGCGGTCTGCGGAAGAAGCACGACCTGTTCGGTGGCCTGAAGGGCCTGTTCGAGAAGTGCAAGCGGAAGCACCGTGGCTGCGCCGACAGCTGCTGTGAGCCCGCCTGCGGTGCTGGCAATGGCTGTGCGGAACCGGCTTGCGGTGCTGGCAACGGCTGTGCGGAGCCCGCCTGCGGCGCCGGCAACGGCTGTGCGGAACCGGCTTGCGACGCCGGTGCCGGCTGCTGCGAGCCGAGCTGCGGTGCGGCCTCGTGCTGCGGTCTGCGGAAGAAGCACGACCTGTTCGGTGGCCTGAA
>RFUD01000289.1 GCA_009923125.1 Planctomycetia bacterium | reverse complement strand
GGCCGGCCATTGACCTCATGCCCGTTGAGGGCATTGATCGCCGCCTGCAGACCTTCGTCGGTCTCCATCTCCACGAAACCGAACCCGCGGGACCGGCCGGTCTCGCGATCGGAAATCACCTCGGCACTCCGCACGGCGCCGTGCGGTGCGAACATCGCCTCCAGATCGGAGGACGTGGTGGACCAGGGGAGGTTCCCCACGTAAATCTTCCGGGACATAAAAACAAAACCTCGAGGACTCGGGAACTGGCTTACGAACCACATCGACGCGCGACCATCGCCAGATGCACGAACCGCAGTTCCCGACGGAATGGGTGCGGACGAAAGTCAGTCGAACATCTGATTTCTAGCAGTTTCAGCCCGACCGAACAACAGCGGGGCTGATTCCGCGGCCGGCCGCGGGCCTCAGCGGCCGGTTCCAGTTCCCGTGCCGGGTCCGGGTTTCCGCCGCCCGGCCCGGGAATCGTTCGGGCCGGCGGCCCCGCGGGGCCGGTCGGCGGCCGGATCATAGGCGGGATTCGGCCCCTTCGGGATGGCGGCCCCCGTCTCCTGCTGCCAGACGTGCAACGCCCCTGCGAGGGCCTCTGTTCTGGCGGGCTGGCGGCCCGCGAGGTCGCGTGTTTCCCCCGGATCGGCGTCGAGATCGTAGAGTTCGACACGTCCGCCGTCCTCGAAAAACTCGATCAGCTTGTACCTCCCGTCCCGGACCGCGCTCGACGGCGTCGCCCTGCCGACGTAGCACGGAAAGTGCCAATAGAGGCGCCGTGCGGGGGGCGTTTCCCCGCGCAGCACCGCGGCCCAACTCGTCCCGTCGAGCCGCGCGGCTCCGCCGGGCTCACCTGGGGCCGGGGCGAGCCCGGCGAGTTCCAGGAGCGTGGGGTAGAGATCGATGCTCGCCACCGGCACGTCGCTCATCGCCCCCTTGCGGGCGATGGCCGGACCGGCCACCACGAGCGGCACGCGGATGCCCCCCTCGTAGAGCTGCCCTTTCGACCCGCTCAGCGGCGCCGTGTACCGCGCGGTCCCGCCGTTGTCGCTCGTGAAGATGACGTAGGTGTCGTCCGTGAGGCCGAGCCGCTCGAGGCCGGCGACGATCCGCCCCACGTTCTGATCGACCGCCTCGATCGTGGCCGCGTACGCCGGGTCGTCGCGCCGGTCGGTCGTTGACGCGGCCTTCCGCGTGTATTTCGCCAGCAGTTCGGGCTTGGGATCGAACGGCGCGTGCACCGCATGGTCGGCGAGGTAGACGAAGAACGGCCGGCGGCGATGCGCCTCGATGAACGCGAGCGTCTCGTCGGCGAGGCGGTCGGAAAGATACCTGCCCTCGCCGTCGAAGTAGGCATCCTTGCCGAACCCGAGGGTTTCGGGGAACACGACCGTGTCGAACCCCTGGCCGGCGGGTGTGCGCGGGCCGGAACGCCCCCGGCCGAGGTTCCACATCCCGAGGAACGCGGTGGCGTAGCCGCCGGATTGCAGCGCTTCCGGCAGTGTCACGACCTCCGTCGCCAGTTCCGACTCGCTGGACGCGGCCAGCAGCTTGTGCCACGGCGACCCCGGCGGCTGGCGTGGATCGACCACCGTGTAGATGCCGTGCCGCGGCGTCCACTGCCCGGACATCAGGCAGGCCCGCGTCGGCGCGCAGTTCGGCGCGCTCGCGTACGACTGCGTGAACAGCATGCCCGCCTTCGCGAGCCGGTCGATGTGCGGCGTCTCGACGAACGTGTTGCCCATGCAGCCGACGTCGCGCCAGCCCATGTCGTCCATGAGGATGACGACGAAATTCGGCGGCCGCGGGGCCGCGGCCGATGCGGCCTCGACGGCCGACATCGCGAGCACGAGCAGCAGCGCGGCCGGGCGCATCACCGCCGTCCCTGTCGTTCGTAGGAGACGCTGAGCGTGCCTTCCGCCAGCGTGATCCCGGCGATCGCCTCGAGAAGGGCTTCCCGCGTCGCCGACCCGGGCCTCAACCGGGGCCGGTCGGAGAGCGCGTACACGGTGATGTGATACTCCTTCCGGCCGGGGCCCTTCGAACACATCGGGTCGTACTCCGCGCGGCGCTTGCCGTTGAGGCCGGCCGTCCCCAGCGACCGCGAGTCCTCCGGCAGCCTCGTGACGTCTGCCGGAATGTCGTACACCACCCAGTACGACTTCACGCCGTCGGGGGTGGTGTGCCAGAGCGACAGCGCGTAGGCCTGCGTGCCGTCCGGGCCGGCCTCCCATGCGACCGGCGGCGAGATGCCGGCGCCGTCGCAGGTGTATTTCACCGGCAGTGGTTCACCGGGACCGAACGCCGGGCTCGTGACGGCGATCCCCCGCGCCGCCAGTCGCGCGGGCGGCGGTGTTGGCCGGCCCTCGGCGCGGTCGGGAGGTGGCGGGCGATCCTCGGGCCGCGGCGGACCACCGCGCGGGCCGGGACCGCCACCGCCGCCACGCCGGCCAGGTCCGCCGCCGCGCGGCGTGTAGGTCTCCGTCGAACTCCGGCCCGCCGGGTCGGTGAACGTGAACCGCGCCGATCCGTCCTTGCCGACCTCGTATTCGATGGAACCCTTGCGGCCGGCGACTTCGTACACCACCTTCCGGGTGTCGGCCGCAGGCTTCTCGAACCCGACGATCGTCGCCCCGCGGAGCGGCCCGAGCGCCGGCCGCAGCGGCTCGGCGCGCGGCTGCGGATCGACCTGCCCGTCGCGCTCGACGACCTCGCCGCGGAACCCGCCGATCAGGTACGGATACTCCTTCAGCGCATGGTAGTGATAGCCGCCGGCGCCGTCGTCGTGCCCGCCGAGGGCGTCGAGCGGCTTCATCGGCGAGCCGTCCGGCTCGGTCGAGCCGTAGACCGGGTAGCCGTCGAGGGCGTAGGCGATCGGCATCCCCTTGCCGACGACCTTCTCGAGGTGCACCGGGGCCACGTGGTAATGGTAGTCGTCGGCCCGACCGCAGTGCCCGCCGTACTCGTCCAGTTCTCCGATCGCGAGGGCGTCCTCGCCTCGGTTGTTGAGCGGATTGAAGATCGGGATTCCGTTCACGGCCAGCGCGATCGCGCCGCGCAGGAAGCGGTCCTTCGTCGAGGCGGGCTCTCGCGCCCGCACCGGATGGAGCGGGATCTGCCACGCGTTGTCTCCCGCGTACTTCTGCGGCAGCGGCACCTGCTGCTGCCAGTTGCGGATGCCGATCATCAGCGGATGGTCAGGGATGCCGTTCGACTCGACGTAGAACCACCGATCGTCACGGCGGGTCGAGATCGCCGCTCGTTCCTCGAACGGGGCGAAGGCGGCGGCGATGTCGAGGGCCTCGTTCGCCCCCCGCTTCGGTGCGGCGGTGAGGATGATCCGCGATTCGGCGGGCTCTGTCGCGGATGCGTCGGGGGAGTGCGGCGTCACGGGAGCGACCTCGCTGTGTTCGCGGTGGCGGTGCCAGGGGTGGGCGTTCGCGACACGAGCCCCCGACAGGATCGC
>RFUD01000288.1 GCA_009923125.1 Planctomycetia bacterium | reverse complement strand
GACATCAAGTGTTGACACCGGAACATCGAGCCGTACTCGGCCATGAAGAAGAAGCTCCACCGCAGCCCGGAATATTCCGTGTGGAAGCCGGCCACGAGTTCGCTCTCCGCCTCCGCGAGGTCGAACGGGGCCCGGTTGACGCTCGCGACGGCGCACGTGACGTAGACCCAGAACACGACGAACGTGAACGGGTCGTGGAACAGGTACCAGTTCGTGAACCAGCCGGCCTGCTTTTCAGCGATCGTGACGAGATCCATCGTCCCGGCGAGCATCACCGGAACCACGACGCACATCCCCAGCGGCACCTCGTAGCTCACGACCTGCGCCGCCTCGCGCATCGCCCCGAACAACGACCACTTCGAAGCCGAGGCGTAGCCGGCGAGAATCACGCCGAACACCTCGAGCCCCAGGACGGCGACGACGAAGAACACCCCCACGTTCAGCCGCTGACCCACGAAGTCGAACGCGAAGGGCAGGGCGATGAACGCACAGAACGACGCACAGAAACTGACGTACGGCGCGATCCGAAACAGGAGCCCGTCGGCCCCTTCGGGCATGAGATCCTCCTTGGCGAGCAGCTTGATGCCGTCGGCGAGCGACTGGAGCCACCCGAACCGACCACCGGTGCGGGTGGGGCCGAGGCGGTCCTGAATCCGGGCGGCGATCTTCCGCTCGGCCCAGATGAACACGAGGGCTCCGCCGGCGATCACATTGAGGATCAGGAACGCCGCCACGCCGGCCATGACGGTCCATGCGAGCCAGGGGGGCAGACCGACCGAATTGATGAGGAAATCAGCCATGCAGGAAGCTATTTCCGCACGCAACGGGACTTATCACAAGTCCCGGCCGGAAAACAGCCCGCCGGGGCAAGTCGCCCAACCCGGCTCCAGTCGAGGAGGCTCGGGGCTGCCGGTGCCCCGGAGCCGGGCTCCGGGAGCAAGCGCACCAGGATGGCGAAGCGCAGCGGACAGGCAGAGAGCGGTGGCCACGAGGGCCACCGCGAACGTCCGGCGATAGGGCATTGGCGGCCCCGAGCCGGCGCGCTCAATGGCAGCTAGCGGTCGATCTCGCCCATCACGATGTCGAGGCTGCCCACGATCGCGGGGACGTCGGCGATCAAGCAGCCGCGGCAGAGTTCGTGCACAACCGACAGGTTGGAGAACGAACTCGATCGGGCCCGGGCCCGCCATGGGATCGGCGTGCCGTCGCCCACCACGTAGAACCCCATCTGCCCCTTCGGGCATTCCGTCTCCAGGTAGGCGTCTCCCGCCGGGATCTTCTCCGTCAATTTGAGCGGCTCCCCGAGCGGTCCCTTGCAGGCGGCATAGCGGTCGATCGCCTGCCGCACGAGGTCCATCGACTGCACGACCTCCAGCATCCGCACGAAGAACCGGTGCCAGCAGTCGCCGAGGACGGCATCGGCCGGCACGGCCGGATACGTGTGGTCGCGCGGGTATCGGCCGTCCTTCTGCACGGCGACCTCGAAGGCGTAGCCGTCGTACATGGCCGTGTAGATGCTCTCGCCGTCGCGCCGCATGTCCTGATCGACTCCGCTGCCGCGGAGCACGGGCCCCGAGCAGCCGTAGTCGATCGCCATCTCCCGCGACAGCACGCCGATGCCGGCGGTCCGCTTGACGAAGATCGCGTTGGTCGTGAGCAGGGCGTGGTACTCCTGGATGATCGGCTCGAACTGCTCCAGGAACGCCTCGCACTTGTCGAGCCAGCCGGGCGGAAGATCGGCCGTCAGGCCGCCGACGGTGATGTAGCTGTAGGTGAGCCGGGCGCCGCACGCCTCCTCGAACAGATCGAGGATCTTCTCCCGCTCGCGGAACGCGTACAGGAACGGGCTGAACGTCCCGAGGTCGAGCCCGTACGCACCCATCCCCACCAGGTGGCTCGCGATTCGGCCGAGTTCCGCGATCAGCACCCGCAGGTGCCGCGCCTTGTCGCTGACCTCGTGCTTCATCAACTTCTCGACGGCCAGCGCCCAGCCGAGATTCATGTTCATCGCCGCCAGGTAATCCATCCGGTCGGTGTACGGGATCCACTGGCGGGCCGAGAGGTTTTCGCCGATCTTCTCGGCGCAGCGGTGCAGGTAGCCGATATGCGGCTCCACCTGCGACACGATCTCGCCGTCGGTCCGCAGCACCAGCCGGAGCACGCCGTGCGTGCTCGGATGCTGCGGCCCCATGTTGACGAGCATCTCGTCGGTGCGGACGTCGAACTCGATGATTCGCGGATCGTCGTCGATCAGTTGTGCCATGGCGTGAAGGCCTCGTGGGCGGGGGGCTATCGCCCCCGGATACCGTGATACTCGAGCGGCATCTCGTAATCCTTGCGGAGCGGATACCCTTCCCAATCCTCGGGGCAGAGGATGCGGCGCAGGTCGGGATGGCCGACGAACTGCACGCCCGACATGTCGAACACCTCGCGCTCGTGCCAGTCGGCCGTGCGCCACACTCCCGTAACGCTGGGAATCTCCGGGAGCGCCCCCGGAGTGCCGTCCTTCCACCGCGGGAGGCTCGCCTTGAGGACCAGGCTCACCCTGGCCGACGTGCTCCACAGGTGGTAGACGAGTTCGATCCGGGGCTGCCAGGAGACCTTCGCCGCCTTCTTGGGGTCGGCCTCGAACCAATCGACGGCCGTGACGCACTCCAGCGCGTCGAACCGCGGTTCGGACGACTGCTTGAGCCATGCGGCCACGTCGGCGATGCGCTCCGGCGCGACCTCGATCCACGGGTCGAGGGCCTCCAGGTTGCGGCCGGTCACCGCCCCGGGCAGGGCTGCCTCGAGTTTTTCCAGAAACGCCGGGCCTCGCATCTCGCCAGTCTTCGCCATGATTCGTGCCGGTCGAGGAGAGTGCCGGTCCAAGGAGTGCGGATCTAGCTCAGAGAATCTCGAAGGATGTAGTCGTCGTCGAGGTCAGGCGGCCGAACGTTCCGCGGACACAGCCCGCACCCAGTCCAGGTCGCCCCGGCTCCAGACGTAGGCGAACCCCACGAGGAGCACCGCGAAGAAGGCGGCCATGTCGAAGACCGCCGTCCGGGCGAGGAGCGTTCCCGTCCTCGCGACCGCCCACTCGGCCTCCGCCTGCCGCAGGCTCTTGTCGCCGCGACCGGCCTCCAGGCGACTGCTCACCGCGGCCGGCACTGCCATCTGCGGAACCGTGGGGGCGGCCACACCGAGTTCCCGCAGCAGTCCGGAGGCGGCGGACGTCAATTCGGTGCCGTCCGCCTGCACCGTGACCAGTGCGGGGTCGGCGAGCTGAACGGCCTTGCCGAACACCGTCGCCCACGGAAAGAACAACGCAACCTCGACGTCGAAGATGATGAACAGCAGGGCCACGACGTAGAACCGCAGGTCGAACTGCACGAAACTCGAGCC
Source organism: Planctomycetia bacterium (assembly GCA_009923125.1). GTDB lineage: Bacteria > Planctomycetota > Planctomycetia > Pirellulales > UBA1268 > RGVT01. The sequence goes on along the minus strand of RFUD01000288.1, from coordinate 67 downwards.
GATCGCGGGCTCGCCGCACTCGTAGACCTCGAGTTTCTCCGTGTTCGGCATCCTCGGCCGGACCAGC
>RFUD01000287.1 GCA_009923125.1 Planctomycetia bacterium | reverse complement strand
AGCCGTAAACCGTGGCGGCTCGCCGTGGGCGATGTCGCGGAACGGCCGACCGATGCCTTCATCCTCAGCCCCGACGGCGGTCGCCTCGCCGTCGTCGATCGCGTCACCGCCGCGAGCCCCGCCGCGGGGACACTCGGCGTGCATGCGACCGCCGACGGGCGAACCGTGGCGACGATCGTCCTCCCCGTCACCGCCCCGGCCTCCACCCGGACCACGATATTCAGCCCCGATGGCTCCCGGTTGGTGGCCGCGACCGACGGCGACGAACTGGCTGTCTGGGATGCGGGCACGGGCCACGAAGTGGGCCGGCTCCGCGGCCATGCGGCGACGGTGACCGCGATCGCCTTCAGTCCGGACGGCGGGCAAGTCGCGACGGGGGCGGCGAACGGCGTGATCCGCCTGTGGAACACCGACGACTTCACGATCGACAGGGAACTCGTCGCGCACGACAGCGCCGTCATGACGCTGGCGTTTCGCCCCGACGCCGCGCTGCTCGCGTCCGGATCGCACGACGGCACCGTGCGGATCTGGTCACGGACAGGCCGGCAGAGGCTGGCCGACATCGGCGGCAAGGAAGGGATCGACGCCGCCGCCTTCAGCCCGGATGGCCGGCTGCTGGCGATCGCACCGCGAAACACGGGCACCGTCGAAATCTGGGATCCACGGGCCGTCGAACGCCGGTGCGTGCTCGATGCCGCCGGTGCGGTCGTCACGAGGATCGTGTTCGCGCCGGCGGGCGGTCGGGTCGCCGCGCTGTTGGAGTCGACGGTGGACGCGACCGATCTGCTCGCGTGGGACGTCGCAGGCGGGGAGCTCGTGGCCGCGTTCGGACCGCACGACCGGGGCCTCGCGGGAGCCGCGTTCAGCCCCGACGGCGCTCACCTGCTGACGACTTCGCGCACCGGCGTGGTGCGGTTGTGGGACGTGGCGGCGGAGCGCCAGCTGTGGGAGTTCGTGCCCCGCACCATCCCGACGAGGCAGATCGGAGCCGCGGCCGAGTTCGCGGAGGAGGGCACGAGGGTCGTTTCGGCGACGCCGGAAATTCTCGACGTCGCGACCGGCTCGATCGTGGGCGAACTGAAGCCGCGGGGGAATGTGACGGCGGTCGCGGTCAGCCCGGACGGCCGGACGGTGGCGAGCGGCGTGGCGAGCGGTGCGGTGTATGTGAGTCGGGTGACGGCCGCCGTGCCCGCGACCACGTCGACGAAGTTGACGGGCCACTCGCGGCCCGTGCTGGCCGTCGCATTCAATGCCGACGGGACCCGGCTGGCGACGGCCAGCGACGACGGCACCGCCCGGCTGTGGGACGTCGGCCGGATGTCCGAACTGCAGGTTTTCGGCGGCCATGAAGCGCCGGTGGAGACGGTGAGCATCACGCCCGATGGCGGCCGCGTGGTGACGGGGTCGCGCGATGGCAGCGTACGGGTGTGGGATGCCTCGTCGGGGGTGGAGGTCTGCCGCCTGCGCGGGGAGTCGGATCGGCCCCGGACCGTCGCCTTGAGCCCCGACGGCACGCTGCTCGTGACGACCGCGCCGGACGGGGCGGTCCGCATCCAGGGGCTGTCCAATGCCGACGTCACTCGCGCCCGGGCGAATCCCACGGCCGCGGCCCCGACGTCGCCGGTTCCGCCAACGCTCCGAGGAACGCCTCCAGATCGGCGAGATCCTGCCGGTTGAGCCCCAGTGGCTTCAGGAGTGGCGACTTCACCGGAAACGTCGGGTCGTCGCGCTCGAACGGCTGTCGCTTGAGCGTCGCCATCCCGGCGTTGTACATGTTCAGCACGCCCCGCAGTTGGAACATGCCCGTGTGCATGAAGGGAGGAGTGTTCGTGACGTCGCGGAGCGACGGCGTGCGGAACCGACCCTTGTCGGCCGGATCGCGGGTCACGCCGTGGCGGCCGAGATCCTCGTTGCTGCGGCCGTGGAAGCTGAGGCCGAGGTCGTGGAAGCGGCCATCGCTCAACGTGGGGCCATGGTGGCAGTTGAGGCAGCGGCCCTCGCGTCGAAAGAGATCGAGGCCGAGCAGTTCCGGGTCGGTCAGGGCCGTGGAGTCGCCGCGCAGGAAGGCGTCGAATCGGGAGCGTCCCCCCACCAGCGTCCGCTCGAAGCAGGCGATCGCCTCGGCGACCGCCGTGAACTCCAGCGGCCGGCCGGGAAACGCCTCGGCGTAGCGGTCGCGATGGGCGGGCGTGTTGGCGATCGTGTCGATCACGTGCGCGGGGGTCGCCGCCATCTCGTGCGGATCCGCCAGGGCCTCGGCCGCCTGGGCCTCGAGGCTCGCGGCCCGACCATCCCAGAACAACGCCGCCTGGAAGGCGGCGTTGCGGACCGTGGGCGTGTTGCGGCCGGGAACGGCCCCGTGCGGGATGCTGACTTCGCGACTCTCCGCCCAGCCGTGCTCCGGCTTGTGGCAGGTGCCGCACGCCACCCGGCCGCTCGCCGACAGCCGGGGATCGAAGAACAACGCGCGGCCGAGTTCTTGCCGCCCGCCGCGAGCATCGCGGAAACGCACGCCAGCATGCGGCCGTGCCGGCGGGCCGTGTGGTGACGCGACGGGAAGGGCATGGCGGCTCAGGGCTGCGGGACGGCGTCGTCCGCCTGGACGGTGAGCATCGCGGCGACCACGTCGGGCGAGGCGGATTCCTCGAGGAACCGCACCGACGCGTCGGCCAGCAACTGGTCGGCCCCGCCCGCATGAAACGCGTAGATGCCGAAGTTGTTGCTGCCGTTGATCAACTGTCGTCCCGGGGAGACATACTGGTTGGCCGGGTCGCCCTGGGACGCATCTTCGCGAAATCCCCTGACGGCGAAGATGTTCGTGTCGGCCCACGCGCAGAGGGCGACGTATTTCGTGGCCAGCGGGCTCGAGGTGAACAGGCCGGAGTCCGGAACGAGCCGGCCGAACGCCCAGACCTGGGGCCGCCCGGCCGTCTCCACGACGGCGATGCTTTGCGACAGCCCGTCGGTCATGTGGCGGATCTGCCGCCCCTTGGCCCCCGGCTTGAGCGATCCGGTGAAGAAGCCGTCGAGGTTCGCGGGCTTCGCGAACGACACGATCGGTGGCGTGTTCCACAGCGTGTTGCTCGGACCGCTGGAACCTCCGTAGTCGGCGGCGGCGGCCGAGGCGGGGGGCGACGTCTTGAACCGCGGGTGCTGCCGCGGCCCGCCCGGAACCGACGGGCAGGTCATGAAGGCCAGCGGGGTCTGGACCGCCTGCTGGTTCTTTGCATCGTCGGCCCGAACGGTGTAGTCGTAGATGCCGGCCAGCGGATTGTCGTCGAGGTAGGGCAGGATCTGGGCGCACCAGTTGTGACGCACCGCAGCGCTGCTGGCGGTGCTGCCCGAGACGTTGGTCGGGAAGCAGTCCCTGGCGGCGTGATGGCTGTGAAAGGCGATGCCCACCTGCCGGAGGTTGTTCTGGCACTGCGTGCGCCGGGCCGACTCGCGGGCCGACTGCACGGCCGGCAGGAGCAGGCCGA
>RFUD01000286.1 GCA_009923125.1 Planctomycetia bacterium | reverse complement strand
GGTGGTCACGGTGTCGCAGGGCTGGAGCGGCTGGCACGACGAGGGCTCGGTGTGGTCGATCCCACCCCGGCGGTTCGAGCGGCTGCTCCGCGACGCCAAGGAGATTTCCGCCGCGCTCCCCAGGGATCAGCTCGGCAGCCGGATGTTGCTGCTCGACAATTGGAACGAGTGGGGCGAGGGGCACTTTCTCGCGCCCTGCCGCGAGCACGGCTTCGGCTACCTCGACGCGGTTCGCAACGTGTTTTCCACGGCGCCACGCGAGCACGTCGACTTGTTGCCCGAGGACGTGGGGCTCGGGCCCTACGATGCCGCGGCCCGCGCCGCGCTGGCCCGCCGCGAGGAACTGCGGCCGCTGCTCACCCGCCGGCTCGACGTGGCCAGCCACCATTCCGGCCTCGTGGCGTGGTGGAGTTTCGACGAGCCGGCCGGCACACCGGTGGCCTTCGACATCTCCGGGCACCGGCTCGGCGGGGAGGTGCACGGCGTCGAGCGGGTGCCGGGGATCGTCGGCAGCGCGATCGACTGCCAGGGGGGCGCCGTGCTCGTGCCCGACGACCCACGGCTTTCTGCGGAGCACGGAATGACGATCGACTGCTGGGTGAAGACCGATGTCGCCGGCCAGAACGACACCTGGATCGTGAACCGCGTCCAGGGCGGTGGGATCGACACGGGCTACCGGCTCGGCATGATCTCGGGCCGGCCGTCGTTCGCCGCCACCATCTTTCCGGCCCCGACCCCCTGCCGCTCGGCCGCTGGGTGCATCTGGCCGCCACGTTCGACGGCCGCACGATGCGGCTCTATGTCGACGGCGACGAGGTGGCCTCCCGCGACCGGCCTGGCCGGGTGAAGCCGAACCACTTCGACCTCGTGATCGGCAGTTTCGCGCCCGGCTCGCGGGCGCATTTCACGGGGCTCGTCGATGAGGTGCGGCTCTTTTCGCGGGCCCTCTCCACCGCCGAGATCCGGGTCTGCCGCGAAGCCGTCACTGCTCCCTGAAGGCTGACCTCTCCCTTCGGGCGGCGGCTCCCAACGACCAATGGCCCCGAGCGGCTCGCACTTTCCGAACGAGGTCTCACGGGAGTGCCGTTGTCCAGGCTATACTCCGTGGGCATATTCAAAGAGGTGATCATGCAAGTGTCCGCGACACGGTGCGGCCGCCGCGCGCAGGCTGTGGCACGCCCTGAACGTGCACGACGCCTGCCTATGAGGCGGGCGCCACGACACAACGCCATTCAGGCGGTCACTGTCACGCTGGTGGCGATGCTCATGACCATTCCCTCCATCCGCGCAGCTGAAGAGGTGTTCAATTACGACGAGTCAGAGGTGCGCCGGTACACGCTGCCCGACCCGCTCGCCGGACCCGATGGCGCGCCTGCGGCCGCACCCGAAGCGTGGCGGACGATCGCGCGGCCGCATCAGCGCGCGCTCGTCGAGGCGAACGTGTATGGCCGCGGGCTGCCCGCCGTGCCGGTGCATGTCGTGGGCGACGTGGAGCGGGCCGACGTGACGCTCGCCGGTGACGTGGCCGCCACGCGGCTCCAGGCCCGGCTCCGGCTGGGCGCCGCGGAGGACGCCCCCACCACCGACGTGCTCCTCTATCTGCCACGTGGGGCACGGGCCGTGGCCTGCTTCCTCTGCCTCAACTTCCGTGGCAACCAGGCGCAGCATCCCGATCCTGGCATCCGCCTGGCGAGCGGCTGGATTCCCGACGACCCGAAGGCGGGCATCGCCGACAACCGCTCCACGGAGGCCTCCCGTGGCGGCACGGCCCAGCGCTGGCCGGTGGAAACGATGCTCGGCCGCGGCTTTGGCATGGCCACGGCCTATTCCGGCGACACGTTTCCCGACCGGCGCGACGGCCGCGCCGCGAGCGCTCTGGCGTCGCTTGGCCGGCCTGTCGCCGGTGACATCCCCGCCGACGAGCCCGGCGCCATCGCCACCTGGGCCTGGCAGCTGTCTCGCATCCTCGACTGGCTCGTGACGCTTCCTGAGATCGACGAGACGAAGGTGGCCGTCGTGGGGCACTCGCGGCTCGGCAAGGCGGCGCTCTTCGCCGGGGCTCTCGACGAGCGGTTCGCGATGGTGGTGTCGAACGAGTCGGGCTGTGGCGGGGCGGCCCTCTCGCGACGGAACTACGGCGAGAGCGTGAAGCGGATCACGAGCGTGTTTCCCCATTGGTTCTGCCCCGCCTTCGCGACGTTCGCGGGCCGCGAGACGGAACTGCCGTGTGATCAGCACACGCTCCTGGCGCTCGTCGCTCCACGGCCGCTCTATGTCGCGAGCGCCGTCGACGACAGGTGGGCCGATCCGAGGGGGGAGTTTCTCGCCGCGGTGGCGGCCGAGCCCGCCTGGAAGCTCTTCGGCCGCCGCGGTCTCGGCACGGCCGAGTGGCCGGCTCCCGATGCGCCGGTCGGCGACACCATCGGCTACCACGTCCGCAGCGGCCCGCATGAATTGCTCGCGTACGACTGGGAGCGGTTCGCCGACCACGCCGATCGCCATCTTCGTGGTCGAGCGGCCCCCGAGCCCGATGGCTATCCCGCTTTCGCCCCGGTGCAGCATCCGCTGCCGGTGCCGCCGCCCTCGGGGGCGATCGTGCTCGTCGGCCCGGACGCCGCCACCACGGCGGGCGCCGCCTTCACGAGCATGGCGGGCGGCCCGATCGATTGGCGCGGCGAGCACGACACGCTCGTGGTCGCGCCGTCGAAACAGCATGCCAATCACATCGTGTCGAAGGCACTGTTTCGCGACGCCGACATCCACGCCGAGTTCATGGTGTCGCCCGAGGCCAAGGGGAACAGCGGCCTTTATCTGCACGGGCACTACGAGATGCAGATCTACGACTCCTGCGGCGTAGCGCCCGTGACCGACCAGGACGAGGGGAGCCTCTACCGCTTCGCCAAGCCGATCGTGAATGCGGCGCTGCCCGCGGGGGAGTGGCAGGTGTATGACATCCGGTTCACCGCCCCGCGGCGGGATCCATCCGGCGCGATCGTCAGGCCCGGCCGCGTGACGGCGTGGCTCAACGGCCGCATGGTGCAGAACGGCCTCACGTTCACCGAGCCGCGGTCCCCCTACACGCCCTACAAGCACGGCGTGACGGAGCACCTGCGGGCGATCGAACGGCGGCTGGTGGCGACGGGAGAGGGGCCGCTGTTCCTCCAGGATCACGGCAGCCCGACGCGGTATCGGAACGTGTGGATCAAGCCGTTGGGGCGTTAGCCTGGGAAGTGCTACGCGTCAGCGTAGCGTGCGAGCAGCTCTTGGGCTTCCACCGGCGTGCCCGGGGTCACGAGCACCTCTGCGAGCTTGCCGTCGCGCTCGGCGTAGACGGTCGTCTCCATTTTCATCGCCTCGAGCGAGAGCAGCTTCTGCCCCTTCGTGACGACGTCGCCCGGACGCACCGCCACCGTCACCACGAGGCCCGGCATCGGGGCGCCGACCTCGCGGGCATCTCCCGGCACCGCCTTCGGCCGCCGCTGCACCTTCGCCTCCAGGCTCCTGTCGGCG
>RFUD01000285.1 GCA_009923125.1 Planctomycetia bacterium | reverse complement strand
CGTACTCGTAGAGCGCCAGGCCCGGCAGGCCCTCAAGCGCGCGGCGGTAGGCCGCCCGGTTGGCCCGGTTGGTGGCGATGAGCGTGTCGAGCGCCTCGAGGCTCCCGAGCCCCACGGCGGCGCACATCTCGTTCATCTTGGCGTTGGTGCCGAGGGCGACGACGTTGTCGAAGCCCTGGAAGCCGAAATTGCGGAGCAGCCGCAGCCGATCGGCGAGGTCGCGGTCGGCGGTGAAGATCGCCCCGCCCTCCAGGCTCTGCACGAACTTCGTGCCGTGGAAGCTGGCGATCGAGGCCGTGCCCAGCCGGCCCATCGGCACGCCCTCGTAGGTGCAGCCGATGGCATGCGCCGCGTCGAACACGAGCGGCACCTCCCGGTCGCGGGCGATCGCCTCGAGCTCGCGGACGCGGCAGGTCCGGCCCCACAGGTGCACGCCCACGATCAGGGCGGTCTCGTCGCCCACCTGGCGGGCCACGCAGGCCGGATCGATCGTGTGGGTGACCGGATCGACGTCCACGAACACCGGCTCGAGTCCCTCCCACAGGCAGGCGTGGGCGGTGGCGATGAACGTGAACGACGGCAGGATCGCCTCTCCCCGCAGGTCGAGGGCCTTGAGGAGCAGCTGCATGCCGACGGTCGCGTTGCACACCGCCACGACCTCGACGTCGCCGTTGAGCCGGGAGAGCCGGGCCTCGAACTCCTTGAGAAACGGCCCGTCGTTGGTGAGCCGGCGGGCGTCGAGCATCTCGTCGAGCCGGGCGTGGAGCCGCTCGCGGTCGGGGATCGTCGGCGTGCCGACGTGCCGTGGCGCCGCGAACCGGGGCTGTCCCCCGCAGATGGCGAGGCGGCGGTGTTCGTGGGTCGAGGGGGCGTTCATGCCGTGCATGGGGCGTGCCGGAAGACGGTGGTGCGACGGGTGAAACGAGTCACGAGGCGGCTTCGGAGAGCCCGAGGCGGGTGCGGCGGTAGCCGCCGCTGGCGATGTTGGCGACCCAGCCGGGATGGTCGAGATACCAGGAGACCGTGTCGCGGATCGCCTCGTCGAACGACAGCGACGGCGTCCAGCCGAGTTCGGTCCGGATCTTCGTGAAGTCGATGGCGTAGCGGCGGTCGTGGCCGGGGCGATCCTTGACGTAGGTGATCAGCGACGTCGAGGGGGCGTGGGGCAGGCCGGGCCGCAGGGCATCCACCGTGCGGCAGATCGCATGCACGACCTCGAGGTTCTTCTTCTCGCTGTCGCCCCCCACGTTGTAGACCTCGCCGACGCGGCCGCGGGCGAGCACGGCCCGGATCGCCCGGCAGTGGTCGCCCACGTAGAGCCAGTCGCGGATCTGGGCCCCGTCGCCGTAGACCGGCAGCGGCTTGCCGTCGAGGCAGTTGAGGATCATGAGCGGGATCAGCTTCTCCGGAAACTGATACGGCCCGTAGTTGTTGGAGCAGTTGGTCGTGAGCGTGGGGAGCCCGAACGTGTGGTGGTAGGCCCGCACGAAATGGTCGCTCGCCGCCTTCGACGCCGAGTAGGGCGAGTTGGGGGCGTAGGGCGTGGTCTCGGTGAATTTTCCGGTGGGCCCGAGCGAGCCGTAGACCTCGTCGGTCGAGACGTGGAGAAAGCGAAACTCCCGCTGCTCCGCCTCGGGCAGCGCCTTCCAGTAGTGCCGGGCCTCGTCGAGCAGGCGGAACGTGCCGCCGACGTTGGTCTCCACGAACGCGGCCGGGCCGTCGATCGAGCGATCGACGTGGCTCTCGGCGGCGAAGTTGACGATCGCCCGGGGCCGGTGCTCCTCGAGCAACTGTCGCACGCACGCCGGGTCGCCGATGTCGCCCTGCACGAACACGTGCCGCGGGTTGCCGGCGACGGGGGCGAGCGACTCGAGGTTGCCGGCGTAGGTGAGCTTGTCAAGGTTCACGACCGCCGACGGCTCCTCGGCGATCCACTGCCGCACGAACTCGCCGCCGATGAAGCCGGCGCCGCCGGTCACGAGAATGGGTCGCATGGGTTGTGGTTCCGCCTGGGTGCCTCGCCGGAGGGAATCTGCCTGGCAATCCGGAGAAGTAGGGCAAGCCGTGCCGTGGTCGCAAGGCCAGTTTCCGGGTGCCACCGCCGCCCGGATCGCGGGACGCTGCTGCGGCCCCCGGCTACCAGCGGGCCTCGAGGCCCGTGGTGGCACCATGCAGCAGGACCGACGAATAGGGGCTGATCGACGTCGTCGGCGGATCGACGGTGAAGTCGGAAAGCGCGAGCTGGTTGGCCGCGTTGGCGACGCCGCCGAGCCAGAACACCGTGTAGCCCGCCCGCCAGGAGAGCCAGTTGGTGAGCCGGTATTCGCCCACCAGCCCCACCTCGCCCACGAACGAGACGGTGTCCTTCGTCGTGCCGACGGTGGTGTCCAGCAGGGCCGTGTCGCTGAAGATCGTGGTCCGCTGCCACGACTGGTAGTTGTAGTACACGCCGCCCTTGGCGAGGCCGTTGATGCGGATCCGGTCGCCCCGGTTCCAGAGCATCATGTCGGCGCCGAGCTGGCCGCCGTACAGATTGTTGCCGGTGCTCGTGTCGTAGAAATCGACGCCGGGCGTGCCGAACGGATCGATGAACACGTCGCCCACGAACAATTGCTGTGTCCACTCCACCCACCGGAAGCCCGCGATCCAGGTGATCGGGCCGCCGTCGGTCTTCCGCAGGTTGAACTCCCAACTCTTGATGCCGGAGGTGGTCTCCAGGCCCGCGCCCACGACGTCGTTGAACGGCACGCCGCCGAGACCGACGCTGGAAAACGTCGATCCGTCCGGAGCGATCGCCTCGCCGACGCCCTTGAACGCCCCGACGGCGAAGTAGTTGAGTTCGAAGGCCCGGCAGGCGTCGCGGTGCCAGGTGAGGGAGTAGCGGGGGGCGGCCGACATGGCCGGCGGGGCGTCGCCGAGGCTCAAGGCAGGCGCGCCGGTCACATCGTCCACATAGAGCGTGCGATTGGGGATGTTGCCCATGAACAAAAACAGCGCGTCGATCTGCGCGGTCCAGCGTGGGCAGCGGGCCGGGTCGCCGCCGCCCATGGCGGGCAGCCAGTCGTCGGAGATCACGTATTCGCTCGCTCCGCCTTCATCGATGACGCCGCCATCGGCCAGGATCTGGCCGGCGAAGTCGCCGTCGGCCATGCCTTCGTTGGCCAGCACGCTCGGAAGCGCAGGGCCGTTGTCCGACTGGATCAGCGGGGCGTCGATCGGCGCGTCGATCGGGGCTTCAACGTACCCATCGATCTGGGATTCGACCGGCAGGCCGACGAGCGCGTTGTCGGGCCCGGCCACTGATTCGGGGAGGTCACCCACGACATATTCCTGGGCGAGCGCGGGGGTGGTGGGGTGAGAATTGCCAGCGCCGCCATCGTCTATTGGGCGATGGTGTTCGCGCTGGGGTTTGTGCTGATGACCTTTCGTTCGGCGCAGGTGGCGGTGTTGCACTGGCGCCGCGGCTGGAGCGTGCTTGAGCGCCCGGGCGAGGACCATGACGCGCCGCCAGCCCCCGCAGCGCGCGGTGGCGCACCGACA
>RFUD01000284.1 GCA_009923125.1 Planctomycetia bacterium | reverse complement strand
TGCGCGAGCATCGTGAACCGCTTCGCGAAGCTGTAACCGAGCAGCCAGGCGAGCACGGGCGCGGAGAGCACGAGCGGCAGCCAGTTCGGCAGGAACAGGAGCGTGGACGCGATGAAGGCGGCCGACGATCCGGCCACGAGCGCCAGGACTTCGCCCGTGCCCACGGCACCACGGGGCAGGTGTCGTCCGGCCGTGCGCGGGTTGGCGGCGTCGATCGTCCGATCGACGAGCCGGTTGAACGCCATCGCCGCGGTGCGGGCCGTGACCATGCAGAGCAGGATGCCCGTGAGCGCCCGCGGCCAGTCGATCGGCGGGCCGCCGTCGGCCTGAAATCGCAGGGCGATGAGCGTCGCCATGATCGCGAACGGCAGGGCGAAGATCGTGTGGCTGAACCGCACGAGTTCGAGGTAGGTGCGGAGCGTGGCGGCGGTCATGTCGCGGCCCCCCAGCGCGTCATGAGCGAATTGGGCACGCCGAGCTGGTCACAGATTCGCGCCACCACGAAATCGACGAGGTCGGCCACGCTCTCCGCACCGTGGTAGAAGCCGGGCGACGCGGGCAGCACGACGGCCCCGCTTCGTGGACGGCCTGCATGTTCTTGAGCTGCGGGAGTGAGAGCGGCGTCTCGCGCGGCACGACGACGAGCTTGCGCCGCTCCTTGAGATGCACCTCGGCGGCCCTGTGGATGAGGTTTTCGCCGACCGCGTGCGCGAGCGCGCCGAGTGTGCTGCCGCTGCACGGGCAGATCACCATCGCGGCGGTCAGAAACGAGCCGCTCGCGATCGGGGCCATGAGATTCTTGTAGTGGTGGTAATGGAGCCGGCCTGCGGCGGGCGGCGCCGTGCCCAGGAGCGTCTCGAGGCGGAAGGCATCGAGGTCGATCCGCCGGCCGAGCTCCTGCTCGATCACCGCCTGCCCCGAGGGGCTGATCGCCAGATGAATCTCCCGGTCGGCCGCGAGCAGCACTTCGAGCAGCCTGGTGGCGTAGGGGGCGCCCGATGCGCCCGTAATGCCGACGACGAGCGGCAACGTGCCGGAGGGGGTCATGCGGTCGCGCTCCCGGCCCGCGTCGCGATCGTGAGCGTGGCGATCCCGAACGTGAGCGGCACCTGCTCGACGCGGTCGAAGCCCGCGGCCCGGACGAGCGACGCCAGGGCACCACCCGACGGAAATTCCTCAACGCTCTTGTTCAGATACGTGTAGGCGTCGGACGCGTTACGGGCCACGGCGTTGCCGACCAGCGGGAGGATGCGGCGGAAGTACCAGAGATAGAAGCCGCGCACGAACCGGTTCGTCGGCAGCGAGAACTCGAGGATCGCGAGGCGGCCGCCCGGCACGAGCACGCGGGCCATCTCGGCGAGGCCGCGGGAGGTGTCGGCGATGTTGCGCAGGCCGAAGGCGACCGTGACGAGGTCGAACGAGCGGTCGGGGAAGGGGAGGGCCATCGAATCGGCCTCGATCCATTCGATCGCGCGGCCGGCCCGGGCGGATTTCTCGGCGCCCCGGTCGAGCATCGGCCGGCAGAAATCGCTCGCCACGATCCGCACGTCGGGACCGGCCTTGGCGGCGTAGGCCAGCGCGAGGTCGCCCGTGCCGGTGCAGCAGTCGAGGATCGCCCCGGCGGCCGGCGGCGGAGCCCGGGAGACCGTCACGTGCCGCCACCAGACGTCGATCCCGCCCGAGAGCAGCCTGTTTACGAAGTCGTAGCGCGGGGCGATCTCGGCGAACATGCCGCGAACCTTCGCGCCGCTCTTGTCGACGGCGGCGGGCAGGGACTCGATCGTGGCGGAGGGACTAGCCATGCGGAGGAAGTTCAATGCCAGGGAGGCCGGCAGCGGCCTGCGCGGGAGGGATCCTGCGTGCGAGCGGGCGATTTCGGTGTGCCTCATGCCCCAAATACGCGACAGTATCTACTTCCTGCCAGTTGCATCGAGGGCGTGCTGCATTGCGGCCACGAAGCGTCGCGCGGTCTCGAGCGTGTTCAGAACCTGCTCGCGCGGGATATCGAGGAAATCGCCGTAATCGGCATCGAGCCGCTGGGCGTAGAGACCGTCGAAGGCCACGGCCTGCTCGGGAGCGAGCACGCCCTCTGGCACGAGTTCCTCGTGCACCGCCTTGATGATCCCGCGATGTTTACGAAACCGTCGATCGCGGGCGACGAATACCGCGGTGGCCGCGTGAAAGCATGCATAGTATGCACGATTCCATGCCAGCCGGGCGCTGTCGCGGCCGACGGCCGCTTCGGCATCGCCGAGGCACTCGTGGGCCAGTCGCATCTGCTGCGCGGCGATGCGGTCCCTCGATTCCTGCTCGGTCATGAATGCCCCTTCAAAGCGTCGCGCACGACCTCGATGCCCTCGGCATCGATCTCCTTGCGGATCGGAGCCGCCTGATACACGCCACGCCACCACTCGTCGCTCGTGCGGATGTAGAGTTCGGGCCACGTGCCGAGCCGCAGGCCGATCCGCCGCACCACGGCCCGCATGCGGCTGATCTCCTCGGCGGCGAGTGGTCGGCCGGTGAGGACGAGGAGGTCGATGTCGGAATCGGGCGTGTCATCCCCACGAGCCTTCGACCCGTAGAGCACGATCGAATCGACGGGCCAGCCGGCGGTGAGTTCCGCCGCGATCTCATCGATCGTCCGACGATCGGCATCGGAGAGCGCCGCCAGGGAGCGGAACATCGGCATCGCGGCAGGCTCCGCAGGACAGGGAAAAGCGTCGCAGATAGTGTAGTTTCCACGGACGTCGGGAGGCGAGCCGGCGTGAGTCCCTCTCGGCGGATCCACGTAGACTGTCGTCTCGCCTGCATGCCTCCGCTCTCGATGAGCCCACGATGATCCATTGGCACTGTCACGACCGGTATCAGTCGATCCCGGCGGGGGCGTGCGCGGGAGGCATCGCCGTCGTCATCGACGTGCTCCGGGCTTCCACCACGATCGTGACGGCCCTGTTTCACGGGGCAGTGAGCGTTTTGCCGGTGCTGGGAGTCGCGGACGCCAAGGCGGCTGCGGCCCGCGGCAGCAGGCTGCTGGGGGGAGAACGTGGCGGCGTGCGGATCGAAGGCTTCGACCTTGGGAACTCGCCGCTCGAGTACACGGCCGACCGCGTTCGCGTCTGCTCGGTCGTGATCACCACGACCAACGGCACGGCGGCCCTCCACGCCTGCCGCGACGCCCGCGAGATTCTGATCGGGGCGATCGTGAATCGCACCGCCGTGGCCGACGCGGTGCGCCGGCTCGCGCGGGATGGCGACCATGTGCACCTCGTCTGCGCGGGCACCGATGGGGCCGTCTCGGCCGAGGACGTGCTCGCAGCCGGTGCGATTCTCGACGCGGCGAGCGCCGCCGGCCCCGACGACGTGCTCGATCCCGCCGCCCTCGAGGCCCGCTGGTTCTTCCGTCGCGTGGCGGACCGTGGCGACGTGCCGACCGCCCTCATCGCCGAGTTCCGCCAGTCCCCCGGCGGCGCCAATCTCGTCGCCCTCGGCATGGAGGCCGATCTCCCGGCATGCGTTGCGATCGACTCCCTCCCCATCGTGCCCAGGCTCGACTGCAAGAACGGCTCT
>RFUD01000283.1 GCA_009923125.1 Planctomycetia bacterium | reverse complement strand
CATGTCCGCATCCAGGCGGTGTCGGGAGCCGGAATGGCCGCGTGGCCGCCGGTCGCGTCGGCAGCCCAGAAGAACAGCCGCTCGTTCCGCGAGTTGACCAGCGAGTGGGCGTTGTCGAAGAACACCCGATGCGAGGCCGGCTGCACCTCCTGGGCCTCCAGGGCCGTCAGGTCGGGAAACGCGCTCGCGGCGGCGGCGAGCACACCGCCGTCGGGGCCGTACCGCACCCGCGCCACCGGGCCCCGCTTCAGGTCGAGCACGGCGACCGCATCGTCGAGCCCCGCCCCCAGCAGCCGCATCTCGAGCGGTGGCGGGGAGCCGATCAGCGCGAGGTTGTCGGCGAACAGCCGTCGCGCCAGACGGACGTTCCGGCCATCGAGTGCGGCCTGCAACGACAACAGGTTCGCGACATACAGCCGCTCCTTTGCCACGCGAGTGGCCGTGTTCGCCCGTTCCCGCGAGGCCACGGCGTCGCGCCGCTCCCGCTCCGCGCGCACCGCAAAGATGGAGATGCCGATCACGGCGGCCACGAGCGCCGTCAGGCTGACTGCACCCGCAGCGGCAGCCAGACGATGCCGACGGGCCAGACGCACGAGCCCGTCGAGGAGCCCGGGGGGACTCGCGGTGATCGGCTCGCCGCGCCCATAGCGGCCCAGGTCGGCCTCGAGCTCCGCAGCGCTCGAGTAGCGTCGATTCCGCTCCTTCTCCAGGCATTTGGCCACGATCGTGGCCAGGTCGCCGCGGAGTTTCGGATTCACGGTGGCCAGTGACCTCGGCTCCGCTTCCCGCACGATCCGCGCCGCCTCGTACACCGGCCGCTTCGCGATCTCGTACGGCGGCCTGCCCGCGAGCAGCTCGTAGAGCACCACGCCGAGGGCGTAGACGTCGGCCCGCACGTCGATCTCGTCCACTTCGCCGTCGAACTGCTCGGGGCTCATGTATTGGAGCGTGCCGACCAGCTGGCCCACGTCGGTGAGCATCGTCGCACGGGCCACGTCGGCGTCGGTGCTGCGGGCCACGCCGAAGTCGATCACCTTCGGGTGCCCCGCGGCGTCGACGAGGATGTTGCCCGGCTTGAGATCGCGATGGATCACACCCTTCTGATGGCCATGCGCGACCGCCCGGCAGGCCTCGCGAAACAGGGCGATGCGATCGCGTATGCCGAGGCCGCGCGATGTGGCGAAGTCCGTGATCGATCTCGCCTCCTCGACGTATTCCATCACGAAGTAGGGCACGGCTGAGCCGGCGAGCGGCTGCATGCCGACCGAATAGATGCGGGCGATCCCGGGATGGGTGAGCCGGCCGAGAATCTGCGCCTCGTACTCGAACCGACGGGCGGCCGCGGGGGAGAGCACGCCGGGCCGGATCATCTTCACGGCGACGGTGCGGCAGGGCATTCCCTGCAGCCCCTCGTACACCCGGCCCATGCCCCCTTCGTCGACGAGCCGCACGATGGTCACGTCGCCGACCCGCGCGCCCGGCTGAAGGTCCATGCCCGCCGGCGCAGGACCGGCGAGGAACTCCGTCAGCCCCGCGACATGCAGACCGGAATCGATCGGTTCCATGGTGGCGACATGATACCGGTGGCGCCGACCGCCTGCCCTACACGAGCGATCCCTTGGTGCTCGGGATGCCGGGCTGGCGGGGATCGGGCTCGATCGCTCCACGGATGGCGCGGGCCGCGGCCTTGAACACCGCCTCGGCGATGTGGTGGCCGTTGCGGCCGTGGTGGAGGATCGCATGGAAGTTCATCCCGGCCGTCGCCGCGACGCTCTCCCAGAACACCTCCACGAGCTGTGCATCGAACGTGCCGATCGTCGGCACGGGGAAGTCCACGGCGAACACGCAGGCCGACCGTCCGCCGAGATCGACGGCCACGGTCGCGAGCGACTCGTCCATCGGGATGATCGCATGCCCATAGCGGCGAATTCCGCGTCGATCGCCCAGGCAGTCCTTGAGCGCGAGGCCGAGCGCCCGCCCCACGTCCTCCACCGTGTGGTGGCCGTCGACGTGCAGATCCCCCTTGCAGCGCACCGTGAGATCGCAGAGCGAGTGCCCCGCAAGCAGCGTGAGCATGTGATCGAAGAACCCGACACCCGTCTCGACGTCGGCCTTTCCGGTGCCGTCGAGTCCGAGCGTGAGCGCGATCCGGGTCTCGGCGGTGTTGCGGGTGATGGATGCGGTGCGGGACATGGTGGGTGCGGAAGCCTCGGAGATGCCGGTCAGATGGTCTTCATCACGCTGAGAAAGGCGTCGATTTCGTCGTCGGTGCCCACGGTGATCCGCAGGCCGTCGCCCCAGCCTGCGTAGTTCATGAAGCGGATCAGGATGCCCCGTTGCTTGAGGGCTTCATACACCGGCCGGTGCGGCCGCTCGGGGTGCGTGCACCACACGAAGTTGGCCTGGCTGTCGACGGCGTCGTAGCCGAGCCCGCGCATCGCGTCGGTGAGCCGGCGCCGCGTGGCGACGATCTTCGCACGGTTGTCGGTGAGCCAGGCCTGGTCGTCGATGGCGGCCGTGGCCGCGGCGATCGACAGGGCGTCGCAGTTGTAGGAGTCCTTCACCTTGAGCAGCTGCTCGACCACGTGCGGCTGGGCCACCGCGAATCCGAATCGCAACCCGGCGAGCGCATAGGACTTGCTGAACGACCGGGTCACGATCACGCGCTCGTTCTCCTTGACGAGATCGAGGCAGTGCGTGTCGGCGAAGTCGCCGTACGCCTCGTCCACGACGAGGGCACAGGGGAGACGATCGGCGAGTTCGCGAATCCTGGCCGGAGGCAGAAGCGTGCCGGACGGGCTGTTGGGATTGGCGATGATCGCCAGCTTCACATCGGCGCCGGAGGCGGTCCGCGGCGCCGCGAAACCGTCGGCCAGCGACCAGTCGCGTGCGTAGCGAAACTCGTCGCACTCCGCCCCCTGGATGCCGGCGAGCGTGCGATACAGGATGTAGCTCGGATAGGGCATCCGCAGGCACTCCCCCGCCCCGACGAACGCCCGCACGAGGATCGTCAGCAGATCGTCGCTGCCGTTGCCGCACAGGATCCAGTCGGGATCGATGCCGAGCACCTCGGCGGCCCGCCTGCGAAACACCGTGGCCAGCGGGTCGGGATACTTGGCGAGCGTGCGGCCGGCAGCGGCGGCCGCGAGCGCTCGGGCCACGGCCGGCGACGGCGCATAGGGATTCTCGTTCGTGTTGAGTTTGATCCAGTCGCCTCCCTGCGGCTGCTCACCGGGCACGTAACCGTCGAGCGCCGCGATGTCCGGTCGCACGAGGTGCCGGGCGGCGGTGGGAGTCGGAGTCATGCCCGAAGTCTACCTCACGGCTCCATCGCCCTCCGCATCCGCCCGCACAACCCGCACAACCGGATCGTAGCGTGCCGGCTTCGGGCTCCCCATATGCTCACGTGGGGCAAGCGTCCCGCTTGCCATCGCTGTGGCGTGCGCCGGCTCGGGGTTACCCCGTACCGCCTCGCCGGACGTTCACTGCGCCCCTCCTGGCAATCCTGTTCGGCACGGCGATTGCCGTCCTGTGGGGCAAGCGTCTCGCTTGCCGTACGACAGGCTCCAGCCTGTCATGC
>RFUD01000282.1 GCA_009923125.1 Planctomycetia bacterium | reverse complement strand
TGGTTCTTCCATTCGAACCGCGACTGGTCACCGAGGACGCTCGGTCCCCCTTCGGCGACGACGCCACCGCGGGACGTCGCTGCGCGGTACTGCTGCGTGGGACGCGGCGCCTTGACGGGCCGCACCTCCGCGAGCCACGCAAGCCGCTGCCGGGCCTCGTCGATGGCACGCTTTTCGACCTCGGCGAGCGCGGGGTCGCGCGGCGGGAAAGTGAGCGTCCAGTCCTCCTCGATCAACTGGTAGCCGAAGTCACTTCCCCACGACTGGATGGCCTCCCTGGCCGCGTAGTAGGCCATGACGCCCGACGGCCTCACGAGCAGCAGCGGGTAGGGCTGCGCCGCCGGATCGGACGACGCCGACGGGCTTCGCGCGATGTGCTCGCGGGCGGCCCGCAGCGCGCAGGCCAGGGGATTGCCCGGGCCGGGCGGCCCCTCGAAGTCGCCGGGGGAGAGCCGCACCCCCTCGGGCTGCAGAAACACACCGTCGAGGCTGCATTCGATGTACAGCGGGCGACGGTGCGTGCCGTTCCGTCCGACATAGGGCACCACCGCGTAGGCGGGGGGCTTCTTTCCCGCCTCGGCACGTGCCTTGTCGAGCGACTCGCGGGCGTTCGCGACCCTGGCCTCCAGGGACTCGAGGTCGGCGCCTCCCGCCCGCGACCCGTCGGCCTCGAGTTGGGCGAGCAGCTTCTCGAGCTTCTCGAACTCGTCGGTCAGGGTCCGCGTGTGGTCCTCGACGCCCGCCAACTGCAGCCGGGCCGCCTCCAGGTCGGACGCCGTCCGGTCGCGGACGCCCGCCAACTGCTCCAGGCGCCACCGCAGGCTGTCCCGCGCCACCTCCATGTCGGCGATGTCGGCGGACGCGTCCGACTCCGCCCCCTGTCGCGCCGAGCGGCTGAACAGCACCAGCAGCACCAGCAGCGACCCCATCGTGCACAGGAGCACGGCGAGGAACGGAAACAGCGAGACCGTCGGCCCGTCGGCGGGTCGCGTGCGACTCATGCGGCCTTTCCGGAGCGCTGCACACCATGCAGGTCCACCCGCCGCGGCTCGACGACGGTGTCCTGGGCCCGTGCGGCGAGCAGTTGCACCGCCGCGGAGAGCGTCGCAATCGTCTGCTCGAAGCGACCGCTGTCGGCCAGCGTCGCCAGATTCGACTCGAGCGACCGTTCGAGCGCGGCGACGTCGCGGGTCGCATCCACCACGCGGGCCAGCAGCTCGGCCTGGCCGGCGAGCGTCTTCTGGTGCTGCTCGAACGAACGCATCGCGGTGGTCAGGGCGTCGGCCGCACGAGCCCACCGGTCCTCACGGGCCGAGGACAGATGCGACTGGGCCTGCACGAGCGAGTCGGTCCAGCGCCCGAGCGTCTCGTCGAGCGAGCGGGCGAGCGACACCTGCAGTCGGTCGGCCGTCTCCTCGAACACGCGATGGATGCTGCCGGCCGCCGACTGCTCGAGGGCCCGCCACGACTGCTCCTGCGCCTCGAGGAGGCGCATCGAGTTGCGGCCCACCGCGTCGCCGAGCCGCGCCATGGCGAGGGCCGTGCCGTCGGCGCCCTCCTCCATCTGGAATCGGCCCGCGAGCGCCGCCCAGGCGGATGCGTCCACGTCGCCGAGCAACGCCTGCTCGCGCCGGTCGATCACGAACTGCAGGAACATCAGCACCATCGACAGGGCGAGTGCCGTCGCCGTGGTGTCGAACGCGACGCCGAGGCCGGCCACGACCCCCGAGATGTTGTCCAACTGCGTGGGCGACAGCTGGGCGATCGCCTCGGTGATGCCGATCACCGTGCCGAGGAAGCCCATGATCGGCACGGCCCAGATGACGAACCGCACGAGCCCGTAGCTCTGCGCGGCCCGCGCCGCATCCAGATCCGACAGGTACTTGAGGTGCCCCTCGAGCGTGTCGGCGGAGCCGGTTCGGACGACGAGATCGAGGGCCTCGGCGAGCCGCCGCTCGAGGTATCCGACCGGCCGACCCGCGGCGGACGCCTCGTCACGGGCGTCGGCCAACGCACCGGCCAGCGAGACCGCCTCGGCCGCCGGCTGGCCCCCCTCGGGAATCGGCCCCAGCAGGTCGTCGCCAACCCGCTTCCGCTGCCGCTCGACGTCGATCCACTTGATCGCGAGGGCGGCGAGGCCGACGCAGAACATCGCGGTCTCGACATACTCCACCCAATGCCCGGCCAGGTAGCGGATCACGTTGGCGTCGGCGATCACGCCGCCGTGGATGAGGGCGAAAAAGCAGAAGGCGAGGGCGCCGCCCCAGACGATCGGAGACCGAAGCAGAAGGGTCGAGAGGGCATTGATCTTCGACACGCGGATTCCTCCGAGGCGGGCGTTCGCACGGGCGACCGGGGCTGGCGGCCGCACCCACATGATGATCGGCAGTCTTTGCCCGACCGATTGAATCGAAACAACCGGCGGGGATGAATGGCAGATTTGCGCCGACCCCGGCGGCGAACTGGGCCGGCGAGGGAAGCTGCGTTGTTTGCTGCCACGGCACCGGCGGCCGACGCGTCCCCGCGTCCCTGCGATTTCGCGTTGCGTGGGGTATCCGCGTTGTCTACCGTCGCTCCATGCGATCCTTCCCGTCAGTCGTGCGGTATGCCACGGTCGTCTCCGCCCTCGGGCTCGCCTTCCTCGGGGGCCGGTGGGGCTTGGCCCAGCGTCCCGGCGCGGCCGCGCCGCCGCAGCTGCCGTCCGGCCAACTGTGGATTCAGGCCACGCCTATCGACGATCGCCAACAGGCCGTGCTGGTGGTGGATCCGCAGCTCCGCAGCGCCGCGGTGTACCTGCTCGACAACACCGCCGGCACGCTGGCCCTGAAGAGCACGAGAAACATCACCTGGGACCTGCTCGTCGGGGACTTCAACGCCCAGGAGCCCAAGCCCGCCGCCCTCCGCAGACTGATCGAGGCGGGGTCAGCAACCGGTCCGGTTGGGCAAAATCCACCGTGAACGCCGCTGCGGACCGTGCGGCTCGCACGTTCGCGTCATGGCTCGCGTAGAATCCGTGGACGATCCCGTCGAAACAGATAGACGGGAAGGGCGGCACGAGCCGCCGGCGTTCACCCCCGCACAGCCCCAGCACAGCCATGGCCGGAAAATTCCTGTCGCTCGAAGAGTCTGCCCGACAGCTCGGCGTGTCGGTGGACGAGGTCCAGCACCTCGTCGATCGCAAGCGGCTGTTTCCCATGCGGGATGGAGCCACCATCAAGTTCAAGGCCGACGACGTCGAGCGGCTGGCTCGTGAGCTCGCCGACGAGGCTCCCCAGGCCGACGGATTGTCGCTCGACCTCGACGACGGATCGCTCTCGGGCGGCGCCGACGTGGGCGACCTCGTGCTCGGTGATGCGGTCGAGGCCGATGTGGTCGTGTTCGACGATGGAAACAGTTTGGGCGCGGCATCCCACACGATGGTCCGCGGCGGCGAGGGGTCGGGCCTCTCGCTGTCCGGCGTCGGCGGCGGGGAGGCCGACGTGGGGATCGGCGGCAGCGGGGTCGGCGGAGATGCGGCGGCGAACGACGACCTGCTGCTCGAGTCGGTCGTCGGGGCATCGTCCATCGGCGCATCGTCCCCCTCCCTCGCAGGCGCCGGCCTCAGCGGCGTGACCGGCGGTCCGGGACAGA
>RFUD01000281.1 GCA_009923125.1 Planctomycetia bacterium | reverse complement strand
GAAGGTCGGCAAGAGCAGGCGGCGCAGGACCCAGGCGAGGCCGGGCATTACGACGACCCAGGCGAGGGCGGCGTGCAAGCCGGCGAGGCCGAAGCGTTCGAAGAACAAGCCCGGTGTCTCGGTGAAGACGCGGGCGACGGTGGCAAGGTCGATGGCCACAGGCTCCGCGGGGGGACGAAGCGTCCCTGCATCCAACACGGTGGACTGCTCCGCGACGGCTTCCGTCACCAGCATCGTGGCGAACAGTTCCCGCAGCGGTTCGGCGAGGTCGGGGTGGGCCGCGGCGAGCGTGGCCAGCCGCTGCTGCGCCACGTGCGCGGGCGCCTCGGAGAGCTCCTCCACCAATTCGGCGAGCCGCTCCTCCTGGGCGGGGCTGAGTGGCGATTCGACGGCGAGGGGGCGGCCCGCGGTCACGGGGATCGACTCCGGCGGCTGAGGCACGTTCGCGGATGGGGCGAAGCGTCGTTCATCGCATCATAGGCGCGGCCCGGCGGCCGTCTGCGGCGGTCATTCGGCCCCGTCGAGCAGCACCCGCAGCCGGCGCATGGCCCGCAGGTACCGCATGCCGGCCGCCGGTTTCGACAGCCCGAGGA
This sequence comes from Planctomycetia bacterium, assembly GCA_009923125.1. Classification (GTDB taxonomy): domain Bacteria; phylum Planctomycetota; class Planctomycetia; order Pirellulales; family UBA1268; genus RGVT01. The sequence goes on along the minus strand of RFUD01000281.1, from coordinate 3,037 downwards.
CGGCGGCCGCGTCGGCGGTGGAGAGGTGCTCGAAATGCCGCAGGAGCACGATCTGACGGTCCGCTTCGTCGAGCTGCTCGACGGCCGCCGCGAACCGTCGCTCGAGCTCATGCCACGTGGCGGCCGCGGCCGGCGTCAACTCGCGGTCGGTGAGTCCGGCCACGACGTCGTCCGCCGAGCGGTCGCGATCCCCGGGCGGGGCGAGCGAGACCTCGCGATCCACGCTGCGGTTGGACGCGACGCGGTGCCGGCGATGGGCGTCGATCAGCCGGTCACGGGCCATGTGCCGCAGCCAGAGCTGGAACGGCATCGTCGGGTTGGCGAGATAGTCGCCCAGCCGGCGATTCGCCTCGAGCATCACGTCCTGCACGATGTCGCTGGCATCGACGCGATGCCGCACCAGCCGGTCCATCCGCCGGTCGATGAGCTGCTTGATCGCCTCGCGATGGCGGGCGAGCAGCCCGTTGACGGCGGCCGTGTCGCCGTCCCGCACCCGATCGAGCAGGACCTGGGTGGGGTGCGTCTCGGCCGCGGCTGGGGCATTCGTGCGAACGGGCGTGACGGCCATGCCCGGATTGTACCTCCGCGCGGCGGGTTCCGGCGCGGCGGCTGACGGTGGGGCAAGGACTGCCGACGATTCCAATTGTCCGGGGGCCGGCGCCGACTTTTTTCCGATCCGGTGCCCCCGTTTTTTGACCGTGAAATATTCGTGATCCATAATCGCAGGCGGTTGACGGAGAAACCGCTGCCTGCCGCGACAGGATGCGGCCTCACGCGAACGGATTGCCCACGTGAACGTCGTCAGCCCCCCGACGCGTCCGGTCCGGCGACGGATGGCCGCGATCATGCCGGGACTGTCGCTGCTGCTCGGCCTCCCGGCGGCATTGCTGGTGGCGGCTCCCCGCGCGTGCGGAGACGGGCCGGCGATCGGCTGGACCGCCCCCGCGGTGGCGGTGGCGACGCCGGCGCACGAGGACCTCGCCGCGACGACATCCGTCTTCGAGCGGCAGGGCCGTTGGGCGGACGTGGTGAGCGCGTGCGAATCGGCGGCCCGGAAGGGGACGCTGGCGCCGGAACTGCAGCATCGCTACGACGTCGCCAAGATCCACTGCGATCTGGCGCGACGCCACAACGAGACCGCCTACCGCCGGCAACTGGCGAAGCTCACCGAGTCGGATGCCCGCCGGCTGTATGCCGAGGTGCTCGCCCGGATCGCCTCCCATCACGTCGAGACGCCGGACTTCGCGCGGATCGTGACCCGCGGTCTGCTCGCCATGGACGTGGCGATCGACGACTCCGTGTTCGCCGTGGCCCATGCACCGTCCGCCGACGCCGCGGCGCGGGCGGAGTACCGGCAGCGGATCGTGCAGCTGGCCACCGCCCGCACGGTGGGCTCGCAGGTCGATGCCGAAACCTTTGCGGCGTGGGTGGCGAACATCGCCCACGCCGCGCTCGGCGTGCCGCCGTCCGTGACGCTCCTGGAGCTCACCGTGGCGGCGATGGGCAGCCTCGACGAGTACTCCGCCTTCCTGACGACCGGCCAACTCGACGATCTCTACGCCCAGATCGACGGCAACTTCGTCGGCCTGGGCGTCGAGTTGAAGGCGGCGTCCGACGGCCTGCTCGTGGTGCATGTGATCCCGGGCAGCCCGGCCCAGCGGGCCGGAATCCGCGCGGGCGATCATCTCGTGGGCATCGGGAGCCAGTCGATCGGCGGCATGGGCGTGGACCAGGCGGCCCAGTTGCTGCAGGGCCCCCCCGGGTCGCTCGTGACGCTCGCGGTGCTGCGGGCCCCCGCTCCGGCCCGGGCGGTGACCGTGCGGCGGGAGCATGTCGAGGTGCCGAGTGTCGAGGATGCCCGCATCGTCGATCCGGCCGCCGGCATCGCCTATCTCAAGATCAGCTCGTTTCAGAAAACGACGGCGACCGATCTGGAGGCCTCGCTGCGGCGGCTCGACGTCGCGGGCATGCGGTCGCTGATCATCGACCTCCGCGGCAACCCCGGCGGACTGCTTTCGGCCGCCGTGGACGTGGCCGACCTGTTCCTCGAGCGCGGGCTGGTGGTGGCCACACGGGGCCGCAGCCCCGAGGAGAATTTCAACTATTCGGCCAGCCGCCCGGGCACCTGGAAGATGCCGTTGGTCGTGGTGATCGACGGCGATTCGGCGAGTTCGAGCGAGATCTTCGCCGGGGCGATCCGCGATCACGCCCGTGGGACGATCGTCGGCGTCCGCAGTTTCGGCAAGGGCTCGATCCAGGGCATTTTCCCGCTGGAGACGGCGGGTGTCGGGATGCGGCTGACGACGGCGCGGTTCTACTCGCCGAACGGGCTGCCCTACAGCGGGGTCGGAGTGGAGCCGCACCTCGCCGTGCACACGGTCGCCCGGCCCGCCGGAGGGGTGTCACTCGTCGGGACCGGCGCCGGTGCGGCCGGTGATCCGTTCTTCGACGCCGCGGTGGAGGCGGCCCGTCGCGCGGCGCCGCGCCCGGCCGCGCGTCCGCAGCCGCGGGCGACCGCCGCACGGTAGCCTCCCGGCCGGCCGCTACTTGAACTCCCCCCGCGGCGCCTGTAGTTTGCGGTGGACATGTCGATCACGTCCGCGTTGCTGAAATCTTCCTTCTGGCTGCGCCGCGGACGACTACCCCGCCACACCTTTCTGGCACGCCCCGGCGCGCCCCTACGGAGAAGGATCCAGCCATGACCACAGCCCGAGCCAGTGCCGTCGCCGCCATCAACAACTACAAGGCCAACGGTCATGCCTGGAACTTCCGGGAGACCCCGACGAGCGAGATCTTCGGCGCCAACGTGTTCAGCGACGCGGTCATGAAGGACAGGCTTCCCAAGAGCGTCTACAAGGCGCTCCAGGCGACCATCAAGCAGGGCAAGCCGATCGACCCGGGGATCGCCGACGCCGTCGCCCTCGCCATGAAGGACTGGGCGATCGAGAAGGGCGCCACGCACTACGCGCACGTCTTCTATCCGCTCACCGGTCTGACCGCCGAGAAGCACGACAGCTTCCTCACGCCGACGGGAGAC
>RFUD01000029.1 GCA_009923125.1 Planctomycetia bacterium | reverse complement strand
CACCGTGGACGGCGCAGACCTCGGCATCATGCTCGGTGCTTGGGGGCCGTGCGGCGGTTCGTCCGGCCCGGGCGCCGCAAGGCCTCCCGGGCGGACCGTCAACGGCGTCGCATTCCTCCCCGCGACGTCGGCGGTCACGGCGATCCGCGGAGTCGCCTCCAGCAACGGCGTCTGCGCCGACACCACGAGTTCACGGCGCCAGACGTCCGGCGCGAAGGTCGCATCGCACCACGACGGCGTCGCCCGCCACATCGCGGTCGCCCGCAGCGGAGCGCCGCCGACCGGTTCGTAGACGGCGGTCACATCACCCCCGCGGCACCAGGCGTCGCGCCGCACGCACGCCGCCTCGACGTCGAGGCCGAGCAGCCGCTGCGGCTCGGAGCCCTGCCGCCAGAGCTGGATGCCGGCCGTGGGCCGGTCGAGGTCGATGCGCGAGGGCGGGCCGGCGAGCAGGCACGTGGCGCATCCCGAGGAGATCGCCCACGCCGTTGCGGGTGCCGAGGGGGCCATGGCTGCTATATTCCTCGCGACGTCATCCGGGCACCGAGGGGTCGCCCGAGCATACTCTGGACGCGCCGTTCCTTTCGCCTTTGATCGACCCTGATCGCCCCTGATCGCCCCTGATGCGAGCGCTTGGCATGCCGGATCACCTCGACGTGTGCGAAGCGGCGGCCCGGGCCGGCGGCCGGGTGCTGGTGGAGTGGAGCGGGCGATTCGGCGTGTCGCAGAAAGCCCATCGCGACCTCGTGACCGAGGCCGATTTCGCCGCGCAGCGCGAGATCCGGCGGATCGTGCTCGGGGAGTTTCCCGGGCATGGGTTTCTCGGCGAGGAATCGCTTCCCGAAGCGGCGCCGGCGCCGCCGGGGCCGGATGGCCTGCGCTGGATCGTCGATCCGCTCGACGGCACGTCGAATTACGTGCATGGGTTTCCCGCCTACTGCGTTTCGGTGGCGCTCGCACGCGGCGACGACATCCTGGTGGGCGCCATCTACGACCCGGTGCGCGACGAGTGCTTCACGGCCCGGGCGGGCGGCGGGGCGGCGCTCAACGGCCGGGCGATCCGGGCCGCCGCCACGACGCAGCCCATCGACGCGCTCGTGGCCGTCAGCTTTCCGCCGCACGTGGCGGCGGATTCACACGCCGTCGCCGACTTTCTCGCCGTGCTGCCCCACGTGCATTCGGTGCGGCGCACCGGCTCCACCGCGATCAATCTCGCCTACATCGCCTGCGGCCGACTCGACGCGTTCTGGGTGCGCCGCATCTCGTCGTGGGACGTCGCCGCGGGCCTGCTGCTCGTCGCCGAGGCCGGCGGCGTGATCGGGCCGTTCGCGGGCGGCCCATCGGGGCGGGTCGCGCTCGACCAGCCGGCCTTCATCGCCGCGGCGACTCCGCACCTGCTCGACGCCCTCGGCCGGTTGCTGCCGGCCTGAGCGCCACGACCGTCCACGGGGAGGGCTTCCACGGGGAGGGATTGTCGCGGTTGCGCCGGCTGTGCCGTCGGAAACGCGACGCAACGCGTGCGTCGGGCCGGGCTGCGAACTAAGGTCGTGAGGTGGGCGACGGGTGCCGTCGCCGCGCGTTCGCCGGCAGTCCCGCCGGGAGACGAGAGGATTCGATGCCCGCACACCGCCATCCGCGCCGCCGGTTTCCGTCGTTCACGGCGACCGTCTGGCTGGTGCTGTGCGCGGTCGCGACCTGCCGGGGTATGTCGCCCGTGGCCCGCGCCGCGGAGGCCGGTGGCGAGTCGCCGGATGCCGTCCAGGCGATCGAACCCGACCTCTATTATCTGCGCGACGATGCCGGGCGACTGGTGCCGGTGCCGGGGTTTCGCTACCGCGACTTCGTCGATCTGCTGCGCATCCGGGACGGCCTGCCGGCGGTTCCCCAGCCCCCGGCGGCGGTGCTCGAACGGGTCGAGATCACGGGCGATCTCGGCGCGCGTGGTGGCGACACCTGCGAGGTCACGGTGCGGGTGAGCCTGCGGCAGACGCGTGCCGGATGGTCGCGGGTGCCGTTGGAACTCGGCGGGATGGTGGTCACGACCCCGCCGCGACACGAGGGAGAGGGACGCCTGATCGTGGACGTCGATCAGCGTGGCAGGGGATACGAGGCCTGGCTGGAGGCCGCCGTCGATTCGCACCACTCGCTGACCCTCGTCGGCCTCGTGCCGGTGGCGCGCGGCCCGAACGGGGAAACGCTGCGGCTGACGGTGCCGCGGGCGACCGCTTCGCTCGTGCGGCTCGCCACGCCGCGGGTCACGCCGCGGGTCGACGTCCAGCCGGCCGGCGCCGCGATCCGCGTCGAACCAGCGGCGGAGACGGCGGCCGGGAGCATGGTCGAATGTGCCGGCGTCGCCGGCCCCACCACGATCCTCATCGCCGCTGCCGGTGAGACCGCATGGTCCGGCGCCGCGCCGCCACAGGCGGTCGTCGAGAGCGTGGTGCGGATCGACGGCACGCTCGCCACCACCACCGCCTCCATCCAACTCGAAGGACTGGGGCCGGAGCCACAGGACCTGCGGATCGCGGTCCCGCCGGGCAGTCGCATCGAACGGGTCGCAGACCCTGCGACGCTCGTGGAGGTCGTCGGGTCGGCCGAGACGCCCCAGGCGGTGGTGCGGGTACGGCCCGATGCGGCCGGCCGCGCGGTGGTCGACGTGGCGTGCGAGCGGCCGATCGAGGTGCGGTCGGCGCCGGTGGTCGAGGCGCTCGGGTTCGCGGTCGCCGGCATCCCGGCCTGGCGGCAGCGCGGCCGCGTGAGCGTGGTCGTGGAGGGGGATTGGCAGGTGGAGTGGGAGGACAGCGGCGGCAACCGACGGGTCGATCCGCCCGTCGCGGCACGCCGGCCGGGATTCGTCGCCGCGTTCGCCTACGACGCCCAGCCCGCGACACTCCCGCTGCGGGTGCGACCGCGCGGCAGCCGCGTGGTCGTGGAGCCCGCCTATCGCTATGCGGTGGGAGCGACGCGGATCGCCCTGGTGGCGAAACTCCGCGTGGTCGTGCGCGGCGCTCCGGCCTCGCGGGTCGTGCTCGGCCTCGAGGGATGGAACGTGGACGAGGTCGGGCCGACGACGCTCGTCGATGCGGCGGCGGTGACCACGGAGGGTGGGCGGCTCGCGATCCCGTTCGTCCAGCCGTTGTCGGGGGAGGCGACGATCGAGGCCCGCTGCAGCCTGCCGATCGATCGGACGCAGGCGGAACTGGCCTGGAAGCTGCCGGTGCCACGGGCCGACCTCGTCGGTCCGGCCGAGGTCACCATCACCTCCGACAGCGACATCGAGATCCTGCCCGAGGTGTCCGCGATGACCGGTCTCGTGCGGCAGGTCGCTTCCGCGCCACGGTCCGGCGAGTCCCCGGTGCTCGCCTACCGCGTCGATGGCACCGAAGGCCGGTTCGCAGCCCGGCGACGATTCCTGGCCAGGCGGGTCGATGCGAGCATCGTGGCGCAGACGACCGTCGGCCCGCAGCGCATCCGGGTCGAGGAGACGATCCGGTTCACGGTGGCGAACGTGCCGCTGGAGTTCGTCGATCTGGCCGTGCCGCGTCGCGTCATCGACGACGGCTCGCTCGAGGTGCGGCAGGCGGGCGACCTGCTCAATCCGTTCGAGGTTTCGGCGCCGGCAGACGCCCCCGAGGGCCTCGTGGCGCTGCGGGTGATGCTCGCCAATCCGCTCCTGGGGACGGGTGACGTGTCGATCTCGTACGCCGTCCCGATGCCCGACGTGCCGGCGGCGGCGACGGTGGGTGAGAACCTTCCGCTCGTCCTCCCCACGGAGGCCCGGATCGTCCGCCAGAGCGTGGCGGTGACCGCATCCGAACAGTATGCGGTGGACCTCCGGGGCACCGCCTGGACCCGCGACACGGCGCTGCCGACCGTCGGGCCGAGCCGGGTCTGGCAGGCGACCTCCGCGGAGTCGGAGATTCCGTTGGCGGTCGCCCTGCAATCCGAGTCGGGGACGGTCGACACGACGGTCGAAGCGGCATGGTACGAGACGAGGCTGCTGCCGGATCGGCACGACGAGACCTTCACGTGCGCCATCACGAGTTCGACTCCGGAAGTGCGGTTGATGCTGCCGGCGGGGTTCGGGGCGGCTCGGGCCGCTGGCGCGCCGGCGGCTCGATGCACCGTGGATGGCGTCGGTGTGGTGGCCGCCGAGGACGCTGACGGCACGGTGCGCGTGCCGCTGCCCGCGGCCGGCCGGAGCAGCGTGCTCGTGATCGAGATGAGTCGGCCCCGACGCGTCGCCGATCTGCTGCCGGGGTTGCCGGCGTGGCTGGTGCTGGAGCCGCCGCGATTTCCGACCGGCACGGTGCTGCGCCGCTTCTACTGGGAACTGCGGATGGAGTCGGACGAGCACGTCGTCGTGCCACCGGCGGCGTGGACGTCGCAGCAACGCTGGCAGTGGGGGGCGTTCGGTCCGGAGTATGCGCCGCTGGTGTCCCACACCGCGATCGCCGAGTGGGTCGCCGCCGCGGCGGGGCGTCGCGTCGCGTCGCCCGACATGCCCGTGGCCGAGCGCCGCGTGGTGTATGCGGGCGTCGGGGATCCGGGCACGGGGCGGGTCTGGCTCGCTCCGACCTGGTTCCTCGTGCTGACGGTGTCGGGGGCGGCGCTGGCCCTGGGACTGGCGATCGTCTACAGCCGGGCGATGCGCCGGGTGTCCACGCTGGTGTCGGTCGGCGCCGTCGCGGCGCTCGGGGCGGCGTTCATTCCCGACCTGTTGCCGCTGCTCGGCCTCGCGGCGCTGCCGGGGATCCTGCTCGCATTGCTGGCCGCCGGGTTGCGGTGGGTGGTCGATCGCCGCACCGATGCAACGCGTGGCTCCGGGTTCACCGTGTCGCCCGATTCCTCCACGCGGTTCGGGCCAGCGGCCTCCGTGGTGATCGCCGCCACGCCTTCGGCCGCGTCTCCCGACGGCCCGGGGCCGGGCCGGGGAGGCAGGGAATGACGGGCCGCCGGCATCTCCACGCCGCGGTCTGTCTCGCGACCATCGCGATCGGGTGGCTGGTGACGATGCAGCGCGGGAGTGCGGACGATTCGGGCGACGCCGCGGGGCTGCGCTTCACGCGGGTTCACGTGCCCCGAGACGCGATCGGTGAGGTGCCGCTCGGCGACGAGCGGTATGTGCCCGTGCCGCGGTCCGACTTCGAGGCGGCGCTGGAACGCGTGGCCGGCGGTGCCGCGGCCGCCTTGCCCGGGCGCGCGGTTGCGGATGCGGCCCGATACGAGGCGCGGATCGGGCCGGAGGGTCGGCTCGAGGGCCGCGTCGCCTTCGACGTCGGGACGCGGGCGGCGGCCGAAGCCGAACTGTCCCTGGGCGGGCTCGCGGTGTCGCGATGCACCGCCCGCACCGGCACGGGGGTGGGCGATGTGGTCGTCTTCTGCCGCACGGACGGTTCGCGGGCCATCGTGCCGGTGGGGGCCGGCGAGTATGTCGCCGACTGGTCCGGCCGCGCGGCGACGCCCACCGGGGAAGGTTTCCGCCACGTTCTTCCCCTGCTGCCGGCCGTCCGCTCCACGATCCGCCTCGAACTTCCCGCCGGGGTGCGGCCGCTGGTGCTGAATCAGCCGTTGCCCCCGGTCCACGACGGCTCCGCGTGGGTGATCGAGACGTCCCTCCGCGCCGCGGTCGAGTTCTTCGTGGTCGATGCGGGGCGTCGCTCCCCGGGCATCGGCGCCTGGAGCACGATCGACATCGACGGTCGCGAGGTCGCCGTGGAGACGGCGCTGATCCCGATCACCATGTGGGGCGACGAGCCGGTGGTCGTGGAGAAAGATCCCGCGCTCGTCGTGACCGGCGTCGAGGCCGGCGACGGCGGCGGAATCGCAGTCGCCTGGTCCGAGTCGGCCGATCGTCGATCGATCAGCTGCCGCCCGCCACCGATCGTTCGCGGGAGCAGGAAGCCGCTCCTGATCCGGGCCGTCGGCCCGCTTCCGGACGGCACGGTGCGGCCGCTGCCGACGGTGGCGCCGCGGTCGGCGGACTGGGCCGCGGGTGGCACGCTGCTGCGGGTCGCTCCGGCACTGTCCCTGGCGGCCATGGACGCGGATCGCTCGCTGCCCGTGACCGCCGAGGCTGCAGCGGCGTGGCCGTTGCCCGCGTCCTCGCGGCGCGGCGGTGCCGAAGGTGTCACCGATCAGGTGCTGCCCGCCCGCATCTTTCTCGAGCAGCAGGGGCCGGCCGCGCAGATCCGGGTGGCCGTGACGCCACGCACGCCGCGACTCGACGTCGAACGGGTGACGGTCGTCGATTTCGCGCCGGGCGTGATCGGGGGTGTGACCACCTGCGACGTCGGTGTGGAGCGGGGTGAGGCCTTCGACCTCGAGGGAGTCGTCTCCGCCGGTTGGTTCATCGACGCCGTGGACCTTGTCGCCTGGTCGCAGCCCCTCGGCTGGTCCGAGCCGGTGCCCGTGGCGGACGTGCGGTCGCCCGAGCCCGTGGAGTGGAAGGTGGTGCGCGGGGCGCGGGGTGACGTGCTGCGGGTCGGGCTCGCGTCGGCGATCACGCCCGACAAGCGGCTCCGTCTGCGAATCACCGGCCATCGCGCCGGAGTGGCCGCCGGCGCGGAGTTCACGGCCGCGGACATCGACATGGTGCGGATCCCGGCGGCGGCCGCGGGCCCGGCGGCCATCGGGTTCAAGACGAGCCCCGAACAGGCGGTCGAAATCGACGGCGTCGCGCCGGCGGTGGTCGTCCCCCGGCTCGCGGGGCTGATCGACGACGCCGGCGTGCGGTCGTGGGCGCCCGCGGGGCCGGGGGCGGCGGCCTGGAAGGTGCGCGTGGTCGAGCGCCGTCCGCCGATCGACGTGCAGACGCAGGTGCGGCTCACCGCGCGGGATGATCGCCTGTCGCAGTCCTTCACGTTCGAATGTCGGCCGGACACGTCGGATCTGGACGGGATCGTGGTGCGGTTCTCCGAGCCCATGGACGACCAGCTCGAGTGGTCGCTCCTCGCGCCCGCCGCCGGCGGCATCGTGGTTCGACGGCAGGAATCGGTGGAGGAGTCGTGGGTCGTGGAGTTCACGCCGCCGATCCGCGACGCGGTGACGATCCGTGCGTCCCGCACCGTGCCGTTCTCCGCGGCCACCCCGATCCCGCTGGCATGGGTGGAGGGGGCGGCGCGGCAGGTCGGCGAGGTGATCGTGCGCGACGCGGGAAGACGGCGTCCGCGGCTCGTCAATCGTCGGCTCGCCGAGCTCCCGCCGCGGGCCGGTGATGTCGATCGTTGGCCGACGCTGATCGGGGCGTTCTCGTTCCACGGCGAGCGCGACGCCACGTTCCCCGCAGCCGCCGAACTGCTTCCGGGTGCGCATGACGACGACGACGCCCGGGCCTGGGCGTGGAGGGAGACGGTGTCGTGCTGGTGCCACGCTTCCGGCCGGACCGAATGCGAGACGGCGTTCGACATCGAGAGCCAGGGCCGGCCGTCGGTGGTGGTCGGCCTGCCCCCCGGGCGGCAACTGCAGGGCATCGAGATCGACGGGCAGCCGGTCGCGGTCGTGCCGCGCGACGACGTGGCCGCCGTGCCGATCGATCTGCCGGCCGGTCGATCGTCGCTGCGGCTCGTGGTGCGGACGGTGGCCGTGCAGGACGCGTCCCGCGCGTGGTGGAGGGTCGAGCCGGGTGGCGTGGTGGTCGATCTTCCGGTGCTCGACCGGCTGTATCACCTGCACCTGCCCCCTGGCCTCGAGATCGCCGCCGTGTCGACGGCCTGGAGGGATGTCGGCGTCGATGATCGCGGCGTGCTCGAACGCCTGTTCGGGATCGGCGTGGCGGCGCCGGCAGCCGCTGCAGCGGAGAGTTCCGCCGGCGCGCCGGGAGAGGCGTTCCGCACCCGGGACTTCGTGCCCGCCGCGGGCCGTGGCGACGGTGCGTTCGTCGTCGTGCAACGCCGACTCCTCGGGGTCGTCGCCGTCGCCGTCGCCATCCTCGTCGCCGGCGCGGTGCTGTCTGCGGCCCGGCATCGTCCGTGGCTGATACCCGTGGCCTGCGTGGCCACGGGCGTCGCGGCCCTGTGGGCGTCGCCGCCGGCCGATGTCGTCGCCCGTGCCGGTTGGTGGGCCGCGGTCCTCGCATCGGGGGTCGTGATCGTGCGGCGGATCGGCGGCCGGGCGGCGCCGACCGTCATCGGATGTCTCGCCATCCATGCGTCCGGTGCGTGGCCCGCGGTGGATGCCGCGGAGCCGGTGCGGGTGTTCATCATGCCCGGGGAGCGGGGGGAGACGGCGCTCGTTCCGGAACCGCTGTACCGCGTTCTGGCTCGCGGTGGCGCCGACGACGCCGAAGCGGTCCGGATCCTGACGAGCCGCGTGGTCGTGCCCTCGCCGCGGCCGGATGCTCAGGGCGGCGAGCGGTGGCGCGTGGCCCTTGAAATCGATGCGGCATCCGCGGGCGTCCTGACGCTCGGCGGGCCCGGGAACACGGCGCAGTGGGTCGCCGATTCCCTGCGGATCGATGGGCGACCGGCGGCCCTTGTTGCCGGCGCGTTGCTCCGCCGTGCAGACCATGAACACCATGAACACCATGAACATGATGAAGTGGTGGTCCCGACCGCGGGACGGCACACCGTGGAGGCGGAGTTCACGCCGCAGGTCGAGATGGAGGGCGATGTCGTCACGGCGACGGCATCCCTCCCGCCGGCCCCGATCGCCGTGCTGGAGTTCGAGGATCACGAACAGGCGCGCGGCCGCGGCTTCCGCTGCGAGGTGGCGCCGCCGGACGGTCCGTTCGCCGCCGCGTCCAGCATGCCCGCCGGGTCGGCCGGGGCGGGTGGTTACGACCTGTCCGGCGCGGGGCGGGTGCGCGTCGTCCGCTCGCGGGTGCCAGGGATCGGGCCCGCCATCGGCGTGCCGGTCGCGGAGAGCCGCAATGTCGTATCGTGGGACCTCGACGCGTGCCGGGTCGGCGCCGGCTTCGTCGTCGATCCGGGGCGTGCGATCGCCTCCTCCTGCGTCGTTCGCGCGGACGACGGTCTGGAACTCGTGATGCCGGTCGATCCTGCGCTCGACGTGCTTCGGCTGACCGGCAATCGGTGGGCGGTTCGCGCCGTCGCGCCGGCCGGCGGACCCTGGCGCTTCGAACTCGCCTTTCGCATGCCGCTCGTCGCTCCGGTGGGCCGATTCACGGTGCCGGGGGCGTGGATCGAATCCCCCGGCGTCGATGTCCGCACGATCCGATTCAGCGCGGCCGGAGATCTCACCGCCCACGTCGAGGCGCCGCATGCATTCCTGCCGCTGCCCGCGGAGGATGCGGCGTGGCGGGTCGAGGTGCGCCCGCCGGCGGATGCCGCGACCGCCACCGACGCCGCGCCGGCGGAACGGATCGGGATCACGGTGGAGCGCCGGCGGCAGGAGCCCCGCGGGACGCAGGATGCCCGGGTCAGGTTCACGCCCGAACGTACCGTCGTGTCGCTCGACGCGCGGTTCGACGCCACCTCGGCGCCCCTGGTGTCGCTTCCGGTGGAGATGCCTGCGGAGTGCGTCATCGACTCGATCGCCCTGTTCGACGACGGACTCCAGACGCCCGAGTTGGCCGCACGCGGCCCGATCGAGGCCCAGTGGCGGCGGCATGCGGCCGACCGCGGCACGCTGACGGTGCAGAGGCCGCGGGCCGGGCGGTTCCGCCTCGACGTGACGGCCCACATCCCCAAACCTCCCGCGGCCACCGCCCGCCTGCCCGTCGTGCGGGTCGCCATGCCCGCGGCGCCGGTCGTCGCTTCATGGAACGAGTCGTTGACCGACGAGTCCCCACAGCGGTCGTGGGAGTTGCGCAGCGACGAGCGGCCGCCGCTGTATGTGCTGCGGCAATCGGCCCCCACGGAGCGAGCCGCGCCGGCGACGGTCGAGCCACCGGCGACTCCCGAAACGCGGACGAACGAGGATCCCCGGATCGAACTGGCCGACGTGGAAGTGTCGTTCGAGAGCCGCGGCCGGGCGTGGGGCCGGGCGAGGTTCGACGTCGTCGCCCGCCAACGCCTCCTCCGTCTGGCGTTGCCGAGCGGCATGCGGCTGTTCGACGTGCTCGTCGATGGCCAGCCGACGGCGACCGTCACCCCCGCCGTGGCAGGCGGCGGCGCGGGGGAGGCCGTCGGCGAGCGGTGGGACGTCCGGCTGCACGACACCAGTTGGCCGCGGTCGATCGAAGTCGTCTACGCCGGGACGCTGGGCGGGGCCGCCGATGACGGTCCGGTCGCCGTCCTCGCGCCGACGATCGTCGGACTGCCCTGCGCGCGGCGGCTGTGGACGCTGCGGGCCCCGCGCGACGCCGTCATCCACGTCGCCGGACCGGGCCGCGTGGCGACGGACGCCGAAGCGGATCGGGAGCGGGCCGTCGCCGTCGCGTCGCTCGGTGCGGCCTTCGACAACGCGATCGCCAACGCCGCGCCGGCCGATCGGGAGAGGCTGCGCGAGGAACTGCGGGCCCGTGAACAACGCGTGGAGGAACGCGACCCGGTCGGGGAGGCGTCCGCGCCGCGGGATGCCGTCGTCGAGGTGATCGGGGTCCCGGGGGAGACGTCGCTCACGATCCGCATCGCGCGCCGCCGCGACCCCACGTTGCTCGAGAGAGCCTGGGCCACGATGGCGATCCTCGTGATCGGCGGCGCCTGGTGGGTCGGCCTGCGGCGGCGGCTTTCCGGCTGACGCCCCGGCCCCCGCAGCAGACGACTCGTCGCGGCGGCCGCGTGAAATGCCGCGTCAAAACCGGTCTGGCTCCTGCTCGGAGCCGTCCGCTAGTGTCCGCCCCGCCCGCGGCAAGGCGGTGGGCCGCAGCGAGGCTTTCCCCCGGGAAATTCGCGGCGCAGGCCGGTTTCGGCAGGGATGCCGGAACCGGGGCAGGTTCACTCCGGAGGTGGTCGGGACATGGATTGCGGACTGCATGCCTCGCGAATCGGGCTCTGGGCCGCCGCCCTGGTCGTCGCCGCCGGATGGCCGGCGACGGACGTGCGGGCGGCCGGTCACCGCACCGCCAACTTCGTCGTCGATGCCCCGACGGAACAACTGGCCCGCCGCATCGGCGAGGCTGCGGAGCAGTACCGGCACGATCTCGCCGTGGAGTGGCTCGGCGGGCCGCTGCCACGCTGGAGCCGACCCTGCCCGATCAAGGCGCAGGTGGCGCCGCACCTCGGGGCCGGCGGCGCGACGAGTTTCGTGTTCGACGCGGGCGAGGTGTTCGGCTGGACGATGACCATCCAGGGCAGCGAGGAGCGCATCCTCGACTCGGTGCTCCCGCACGAGGTCACCCACACGATCTTCGCGAGCCACTTTCGCCGGCCCCTGCCGCGGTGGGCCGACGAGGGAGCCTGCACGACCGTGGAGCACCCCGTGGAGCGTGCCCGCCAGCACCGGCTGCTGATCGAGTTTCTCACCACGGGCCGCGGGATCGCGTTTCCCGAAATGTTCGCGATGCGGGAGTATCCGGCGGACGTGCTTCCGCTCTACTCCCAGGGCTATTCGCTGGCCCGGTACCTGATCGAGCGCGGCGGTCGCCACAAGTACGTGGCCTTCGTCGGAGACGGCCTGGCGACCGACGATTGGTCCGGCGCGCTGGGGCGGCACTACGGCGTCGGCACGGTCGCCCAGATGCAGCAGATCTGGCTCGACTGGGTGAAGCAGGGCTGTCCGGCACCCCCCGCCGCACTGGCCGCCGCGACGCCGCCGCGTCCCCTCCTGGCCGCGGGCACGACTCGCGGGCAGAG
>RFUD01000280.1 GCA_009923125.1 Planctomycetia bacterium | reverse complement strand
GCCAGCGGGGCCGCCCACAAGGCGTACAGCAAGGCCAAGGCCATCTTGAAGGGCGACAAGAAGTCGTGCGGGCAGCCGCTGATGTATCCGCGGAACGACCTCGGCTACTGCGAGAACTTCCTGCACATGATGTTCGCGGTGCCCTGCGAGGAGTATCACGTCGACCCCGACTTCGCCGACGCGCTCGACATGCTCCTGATCGTGCACGCCGACCACGAACAAAACTGCTCCACCTCGACGGTGCGGATGGTCGGTTCGAGCGATGCCAACCTGTTCGCCAGCATTTCTGCCGGCATCTGCGCCCTCTGGGGCCCACTCCATGGCGGGGCCAATCAGGCTTGTGTCGAGATGCTCGAAAGGATCGGCGCCGACGGCGGCAACGTGCGGAAGTACGTCGATCTGGCCAAGAAAAAGGACTCCGGCTTCCGCCTCATGGGCTTCGGCCACCGCGTCTACAAGAACTACGACCCCCGGGCCAAGCTCATCAAGGCCACCTGCGACAAGCTGCTGGCGAAGATCGCCCGGCACGACCCGATCTTCGACATCGCCCAGCAGCTCGAGGAAGTGGCCCTGGCCGACGAGTACTTCATCGAGCGCAAGCTCTACCCCAACGTGGACTTCTACTCCGGCGTGATCTACCGCGCCATGGGGATCCCGGTGCAGATGTTCACGGTGCTCTTCGCCATGGGACGCCTCCCGGGCTGGATCGCCCACTGGATCGAGATGCACCACTCGCCCACGAAGAAGATCTGCCGTCCGCGGCAGATCTACTCGGGCGACACGCGCCGCGAATTCCTCCCGATCGACAAGCGTCCGTAGGCACGCGTGGGGCAAGCGTCCCGCTTGCCGTAAGACAGGTTTCAGCCTGTCGTATCCAGGCATTTCGCGCCCAAGCCGGCTTCGGGCTCCCCGTGTCCCGTCGCCGGACGTTCGCTGCGGGCATCCTGCCCTCCGCTCACTCGACTCCGACGGCGCTTCGGCATCCATGCCTGCGCTTGTCTGCGTACGCCGGCGACCGGGACACGGGGAGCCCGAAGCCTCCTCAACTGGAAAGTGGGAGGCGAACGTCCGGCGAGACGGTACGGGGTAACTCCGAGCCGGATTGGGCGCACAAGGCATGACAGGCTGAAGCCTGTCCTACGTGCGCTTGCCGCGGAAGAATTCGCTCAGGATCGCTCCGCATTCGGGGGCGAGGATGCGGCCCGTGTGCTCGACGCGGTGGTTGAGCCGCGGGTCTTCGAAGAGTTTGTACAGCGACTCGACGGCGCCGGCCTTCGGGTCGGCGGCGCCCCACACCACGAACGGCACCCGGGCCTGGAGGATGGCGCCCGCGCACATCGGGCAGGGCTCGAGCGTGACGTAGAGCGTGCAGCCCTCCAGCCGCCACGAGCCGAGCTGGGCGGCCGCCTGCGTGATCGCGATCATCTCGGCGTGGGCGGTGGGGTCGGCGAGTTGCTCGCGCTGGTTGTGGGCGCTGGCGATGATGCGGCCGGCGGCGACCACGATCGCCCCCACGGGCACCTCGTCCTCCTCCGCGGCGATCCGGGCCTCGTCGAGCGCCAGCCGCATCCAGCGGTCGTGCGGCGAGCCCCCGAAGAGGCCGGGCGGAAGGTCGTCGGCGGGTTCCATGCGGGCAACTCTACCAGCGCCCCGACGCAGTGGGTACGATGTGATCGCGTCGCGGCGCCGCGTCGTCCTCATCCTTCCCGGAGCCGTCATGGATTCCTCTGCCGTCGTCACGCTCCTGCTTCGCTGGGCCCACGTCCTCGCCGCCGTCGTGGCCCTCGGCGGCCTCGCGTTCGCCCGCTTCGGGCTCCTGCCGGCGCTCGCGGAATTCGATGCCGACGCCCGGGAGCGGATCCACGACGCCATCCGGCGCCGCTGGCTCCCGTGGGTGATCGGGGCGATCACGCTCCTCCTGGCCAGCGGGCTTGCCAACTTCCTGATCTTCAACGCCCGCGTGAAGGCCGCCCCGGACTTCTGGGGTGCGACGTGGATGCGCGACACGAGTTATCACGCCCTGTTCGGTGCGAAGTTTCTGATCGCGCTCGTGATGTTCTATTTCTCCAGCGCGCTGGTGGGCCGTGGCGAGGGGACGCAGTGGGTGCGGAACGACCGGGCGAAGTGGCTCTCGGTGACGCTCCTGCTCGGGCTCGCGGTGGTGCTCCTCTCGGGCTGGATGCGGCAGCTGCATACCGGTCCCAACCAGCCGCCCGCGGCGGGCTCCACGGTCACCACGAACTGACGGGGGCTGCGATGGACAAGAAAGACAAGAAGCGCATGGAAGTGCTGCAGCAAAAGATCGCGAAGCTGCAGCAGCAACTGGCCGGCGCGAAGAAACAACCCGACGACCCGGCGGAGATCCCGCGGCTGGAGAAGGAATTGGCCGCCGCCCACGCCGAACTCGCCGCGGTCAAGGCCCACTAGCCACACGCCCGGCTCCGCGGGCCGTCGCTCCCATCCTCTTCTCCCATCGGTCGCCCGCCTCGCGCGGCGTTTCCCCGCGATGTCTGTTTCCGGATTTCTGGCGCGGCTGTTCGGCGGGCGGGCGCGGGTGCCGCTCGAGCGCCGCTACGAGCGTCTCCAGGAGAGCGTCACGGGGACGATGTCGCATTTTTACAAGGCCCGGGACCACGAGACCGGCGCCATCGTCGGGCTGAAGATCATCGATCCCCGGAAGCTCGAGCCGATCGAGGGGCGATACAAGGGGCTGGGAAAGCCGCTCGAGGGCGAGATCGGACTCAAGATCGTCGGCCCGCACGTCGTGAAGACACTGACGTGGGGAACCTCCACCGACGGCCGGCCGTTCATCGTGCAGGAATTCGTGGACGGGACGCTCCTGCATGCGCTGCTGTCCGCGCGGAAGCCCCTCGCGCCCGCGAAGCGTCTCGATCTCGTGCGGCAGGCGGCGGTCGCGGTGAACACGGTGCACCAGGCGGGATTCGTGCACCGCGACATCTGCCCCCGCAATTTCATCCTGCGGCCCGACGGCACGCTCGTGCTCATCGACTTCGGCCTCACGGTGCCCGACCAGCCCGTGTTCCTGCAGCCTGGCAATCGGATCGGCACGCCCAACTACATGGCGCCCGAGGTGGTGCGCCGGCGGCAGGCCGACAAGCGGCTCGACATCTTTTCGTTCGGCGTCACGGCCTACGAAATCTGCACGTACGAGCTGCCCTGGCCCCGGGGAACGAGCGGCAAGGCGGCGCTCGCGCACGATTCGGAGCCCGCCGACATCCGCGGCTTCTGGCCCGACATGCCCCGGCAGCTGGCCGAGGCCATCATGGCCTGCGTGGCCCCCGATCCGGCCCGGCGGCCGGAGACGCTCGACGCGTTTCTCACGCGGATCAAGGGCGTGGCCCTTGAAGCGGGCGGGGGGGCGTCTTAGATTTTGGGCTTCGCACCGCACTCCAGAGGATTCCGCCCATGACCATGGACAAAAGCCTTCGCGTCCGGAAGGGCAGCAGCAGCGCCCGCGGCGTGCTGTCACGCGCCGAGCGGATCACGAAGCTCAAGGAGCAGGATCGGTGGGACGATGGTCGCAGCCCGCTCGGCCTGCCGAAGGTGCGGGTGTACAAGATGTCGATGAAGAAAAAGAAGAAGGCCAAGGCCGAGGAAGGCGCCGAGGGC
>RFUD01000279.1 GCA_009923125.1 Planctomycetia bacterium | reverse complement strand
CGACCGACCGCGGACACGACCCGTTCCAGGAATGTCGTGCCGGCGATCTCGAGCGCCGCCTTGCAGATCATCCCGGAAGGAGCCGCTCCGGGCGGCTGCATCCGCCGCGCCGTGCCGCCGG
This sequence comes from Planctomycetia bacterium, assembly GCA_009923125.1. GTDB lineage: Bacteria > Planctomycetota > Planctomycetia > Pirellulales > UBA1268 > RGVT01. The sequence continues at coordinate 3,485 of RFUD01000279.1, read as the reverse complement.
CGAGCACGAGGCCGATCGCGGCGGCGCGGCTCACGCGTCGAGGAACCGCGCAATGCGATCGAGCCCCGCGGCGAGCTTCTCCTCGGACGCGGCGAACGACATCCGCACGTGCCCCTCGGCGCCGAACGCGCTGCCAGCCACGAGGGCGACATGCTCCTTCTCGAGCAGCGCCTCGCACCAGGCCGCGCTCGTCGAGATGCCGCCCCGGCCGCGGGCCAGTGCCGATCGAATGTCGAAGAAGGCGTAGAACGCACCGCCGATCTCGGGCAGCCGCACGCCCGGAATCGCCGTCAGCCTGCCGGCGACCAGGTCACGCCGCTTCTGGAACGCCCGGCACATCTCGGCCACGCACTCCTGCGGACCGGTGAGGGCGGCGAGCGCGGCGTGCTGGCTGACGCTCGACGGATTGCTCGTCTCCTGGCTCTGCAGATTGCCGATCGCCTTGGCGAGCGGCTCGGGGCAGATCGTCCATCCGATGCGCCAGCCGGTCATCGAATAGGTCTTGCTGACGCCGGCCACGACCACCGTGCGGTCGACGAGCCCCGGGCGGAGGGTGGGGAACGACGGCGAGCGACGGCCGTCGAACACCAGCTGGTCGTAGATCTCGTCGGCGATCACCGCCAGGTCGGCCTCGAGCGCCACGTCGGCCAGCGCACCGAGCTCCTCCGGTGCGTAGACCACGCCCGTCGGGTTGCTCGGCGAGCACAGGAGCAGCATCCGGGTCCGCGGCGTGAGCGCGGCCCGCAAGGCCTCCGGCCGGAGCTTGAAGTCGTCCTCGATCCGCGTCTCGAGCAGCACGGGCTTCGCGCCCGACAGTTTGATCAGTTCACCGTAGCTCACCCAGTAGGGCGCGGGCACCACGACCTCGTCCCCCTCGTCGAGCAGGGCCATGAACGCGTTGTGGAGGGAATGCTTGGCGCCGTTGGAAACGACGACCTGCGCCGGCGTGACCGCGATCCCGGACCGCCGCGCATAGTCGGCAGCCACCGCCTGCCGCAGGGCGGGAATGCCCGCCGCGGGCGTGTATTTCGTTTTTCCGGCGCGGATCGCCGCTTCCGCGGCCGCGCAGATGTGGGCCGGCGTGGGAAAATCGGGTTCGCCGACGGAGAGGTCGATCACGTCCACACCGGCGGCGGCCAGGGCCTGCGCCCGCGCGGCCATCGCCAGCGTGGCCGAGGGCTCGAGCGCCCGCATGCGGCGGGCCAGATGCAGGCAGTCGGTGGTCGTTCGAGTCGCCGTGGTGGCCATGCCCGAGGCTGCTCCGCTGGGAGGGGGTGGGATGCGGCGGCGGCGAATCACGGTTGCTCGCCGCTCGTCGCGACGGTCAGAATGATACCAGCGGGAGCGTTGATTCCCAGTCACGGCCCGCTTCCGCCACCCACGACATCCACCGCCCCGCGGTCCCCTCGAAGGCTTTCGTTCATGGCCCGCCAGCCCCTCGGACTGTGGATCATCGGCGCGAAGGGTGGCGTGGCGACGACGGTGATGACGGGGTTGGCGGGGCTCGCCCGTGGGGCGATTCAGCCGACGGGACTCGTGACGGAACTCGATCCTTTCACGCGTCTCGGGCTCGTGCCGTGCGGCGACATCGTGGTGGGCGGACACGACATCCGACCCGGCCGCCTGGGTGACGAAGCGCGAAGGATGTGGGCGGAGAGCCGGGCGATCGACCCCGGGCTGCTCGCCGAGGCGGAGCCCTTCTTCGCAGCGGTCGAGCCGCGCGTGCGGCCGGGAACCGTCGTCGCCGCCGGCGAGAAGATCCGCGAACTCGCCGACCAGACCGTCGCGGCGGTGGTCGAGACACCGCGGCAGGCGGTCGCCCGGATCCGGGCCGACATCGAAGGCTTCGCCCGGGCGGAGCACCTGCGGCATGTCGTGGTCGTGAATCTCGCCTCGACCGAGCCTCCGCCGGAGCGGCCGATCCCCGCCGATTTCCGGCAACTCGAGCCGCTGCTCGACGACCCCGCCGCCTGCCCGCTGCCGGCCAGCAGCCTGTATGCCCTCGCCGCGATCGAGGCCGGCGCGTCGTACGTCAACTTCACGCCCTCCACCGGGGCCACGCCACCGGCCCTCTCGCGGCTCGCCCTCGACCACCGCATCGCCCACGCCGGCTGCGACGGGAAGACCGGCGAGACGCTCCTCAAGAGCGTGCTCGCGCCGATGTTCGCCGCCCGCCACCTGGAGGTCATGAGCTGGGTGGGCCACAACATCTTCGGCAACATGGACGGCCGGGTGCTCGACGACCCGCGCAACAAGGCCGCGAAGGTGAAGAGCAAGGATCACCTGCTGGCGTCGATCCTCGGGTATCCGCCGCAAACGCACGTGTCGATCGAGTACATCCGCAGCCTCGGGGACTGGAAGACGGCCTGGGACCACGTGCATTTCCGGGGATTCCTCGGCACGCCGATGACGTTCCAGTTCATCTGGCAGGGCTGCGATTCGATCCTCGCCGCACCGCTCGTGATCGACCTCGTCCGGCTCGTGGATCGGGCGCACGATGCAGGCGAAACGGGCGCGTTGGAATGGCTCGCCTGCTTCTTCAAGAGTCCGCTCGCGGTCACGGAGCAGGACTTCTCCAAGCAGTTCTCGATGCTCGAAGTTTGGGCGCGCGGCCATGCGCGGTCCTGAGAAATCGGGAAAATTTTTCCGGATTTCTCTTGACAGTTTCTGAACGAATCACTCAAAACACTGCCAGTGATGCTGCGACAGCAGGTTGAAACGCTGTCGCGGGCGTCGCGCAACAGATTTCGAACGTCGTCCGATCCCTTCGAGAGAGTGCCCGGGGGATCGGCCGTGTGGTGTGTGTCAGGGCGCTCGTGGCAAGGAGCCATATCGATGGCGAAGAAGAAGAAGAAGGCGGCCAAGAAGGTCGCCAAGAAGAAGAAGGGCCACGGCTAGTCCTTCGCCCGCGTCCGGCCAGCTGATCCGCCGCGCCCTCGGGCCGGTGATTCGGTGAGCCGCTGACCGGGCCGTCGACCGTATAACCGTCGACTGTTCAGACGAGAAAGGCCGGCCCGGGCCCTTGGGCGCCCGGGCCGGCCTGATTTTTTGACGGGCCGTCACGTTTCCCGGGCTGTTTTCCGCGGTCTTTTTCCCAGGGTCGGGGCCCGTACCATCTTTTTTCATGCACCCGTCCCCGCCCCCCCGAGGCGATTTCCTGCTCGCCGCCTGCCAGGGGGGTGCCGAGGCGGCCCTCGTCGAGCGGCAGCGGGCGGTGCTGCCGTGGCTGAGCCGGGCGGCGTGGCGGCGCGGCATCGTCACGTTCCGTCTGCCGTCCGGAGGGCCGACACCCACGACCTCGGATCTCGAGCGGCTCGTGTTCGCCCGCACCGTCGTCCATTCCTGCGGCCAGGTCGCCGGATCGGACATCGCTCGCCGGGTCGAGGATCTGCACGCGCTCGCCGGTCAGCATCCGTGGGACGACATCCACGTCTGGGCCCGGGAGCCGCGGCTGGAGGGCGATCCCGCCGCCGTCCGCACCGCGA
>RFUD01000278.1 GCA_009923125.1 Planctomycetia bacterium | reverse complement strand
TCCGAAGACTCGGAGCCGGCCGCACAGCCCGTGCCGATCCGGTCGCTCAAGAGGCGGTCGGCGGCGGTGCTCGAGATGGCGCCCGATCCGACGGCCGACTACGAACTCCCCTCCCTCGACCTTCTCCTGCCGGCCGAGCAGTTGCAGCTGGACGCGCAGGAGCAGGAGGTCCGCGAGCGGGCCCGGGTGCTGGAAAAGACGTTCGCCGACTTCGGGTTCAAGGTGCGGGTCGTGGAGATCGAGACCGGACCGGTCATCTCGCAGTACGAGATCGAGCTGGAGGCGGGCCTGCGGCTCGCCAAGATCGCCAACCTGGCCGACGACCTCGCCATCGCGCTCCGCGTGCCGAGCGTCCGCATCGTGGCCCCGATCCCCGGCAAGAACTCCGTCGGCATCGAGGTGCCCAACACCGACCGGCAGATGGTCCGCCTCCGCGAGGTGATCGAGGAAACGCAGGCCAAGAGCCGGACGATGAAGATCCCGATCTTCCTCGGCAAGGACGTGGCCGGCAACCCGATGGTGGTCGACATGGCCGCCATGCCCCACCTGCTCATCGCCGGCCGCACGGGCACCGGCAAGAGCGTGTGCCTCAACTCCCTCATCGTCTCGATGCTCATGACCCGCCGGCCCGACGAGGTCCGCATGCTGATGATCGACCCCAAGATGGTCGAGCTCACGCCCTACAAGTCGCTGCCGCACCTCATGCACCCGGTCGTCACCGACATGAAGAAGGCCGAGGCGATCCTGGCCTGGGCGGTGGACAAGATGGAGGAGCGGTACGCGATGCTCGCGAAGGTGGGGGTGCGGCACCTCTCGCAGTACAACGCGCTCGGCCGCGAGACGATCCTCGAGCGGATGAAGCCCGAGAGCGACGAGGAGGCCGCCGCGATCCCCACCACGATGCCCTACATCGTCATGATCGCCGACGAGATCGCCGACATGATGATGACGGCCGGCAAGGAAATCGAGCAGCACATCATCCGCCTCGCCCAGAAGAGCCGGGCCGTCGGCATCCACCTCGTGCTCGCCACGCAGAAGCCGACGGTGGACGTGATCACCGGCCTCATCAAGAGCAACCTGCCGGCCCGGATCGCCTTCCAGGTGGCCAGCCGTACCGACAGCCGCGTGGTGCTGGACGAAATGGGGGCCGAACGCCTCTTGGGCAACGGCGACATGCTGTTCCTCTCGCCCGGGACCAGCCAGATCCTCCGTGGCCAGGGCACGTATCTGTCCGACGACGAGATCGGCCGCGTGATGGCGGCGGTGGGCACGGACAAGCCGCAGTACGCGGAGGAACTCGTGAACCTGCAGCCCGCCCCGTCGGGCGATGCGGCCAAGGGCGGTCCCAGCCCCAAGGACAAGGACGAACTGTACGAGGCGGCGGTGGAGGTGGTGATCCGCGAAGGTCGCGGCAGCGTCTCGCTCCTGCAGCGGGCACTCGGCGTGGGCTACGGCCGTGGAGCCCGGCTCATTGACTTCATGGCCGAGGACGGCGTCGTCGGGCAATACGCCGGCTCCCAGGCCCGCGAGGTGCTCCTCACGCTGGAGCAGTGGGCCGAGCGGAACGGCTCACGGCCGGTGCCGGCCGATCCTGCGCCCCGCGGCAAGCTGAAGATCCAGCCGCACGCGGCCCCGGTCGCCATGGACGAGGATGAGGAGGCCGACCGCGAGGACGCCTTCGAAGACGAATTCGAAGACGATGAACTCGCCGACGAAGAGTTCGAAGAACACGAAGACGACGACGCCCTGTAGGTGCAGACTGGCAGTCTGCACTGCCCCCTCTGCCGGGAAACAGGCTCGAAACGACGTGGATTTCAGCCCGGTCCCATTCCGACTAGGCTAACACCATGCGCACGATCGAAATCTACGACACCACGCTCCGCGACGGCAGCCAGGGGGAGGGCGTCAACTTCTCCCTCGAGGACAAGCTGGCAATCACCCGCCGGCTTGACGAGGCTGGAATCGATTTCATCGAGGGCGGCTATCCGCTCTCCAACCCGAAGGATGCCCAGTATTTCGAGCGGGTGCGGGGCCTGAATCTCCGGCACTCCCGCGTGTGCGCCTTCGGCATGACCCGCCGCCGCGGCATGACGGCCGCCGCTGATCCGGGCATGAGGGCCCTGATCGATGCCGGCACGCCGGTGGTCACGATCGTGGGCAAGACGTCGGCCTTTCACGTGAGCGAGGTGCTCGGCGTGTCGCGCGAGGAAAACCTCGCCATGATCTCCGACACGGTGGGCTACCTCACCCAGGCCGGCCGCGAGGTGTTTTACGACGCCGAGCACTTCTTCGACGGTTGGAAGCTCGATGCCGACTACTCCGCTGAGACGATCGTGGCCGCCGCCCGGGCGGGAGCCACGCGGATCGTGTGCTGCGATACCAACGGCGGCACGTTGCCCGACGAAATCGCCCGCATCCTCGGCCTAGCAGCCGGGGCCCTGAAGAGGGCGGGTCATGACCGGCCGCTGGCGATCCACTGCCACAACGACTGCGATCTCGCCGTCGCCAACTCGCTCGCCGCCGTCGCCGCCGGTGCCGTGCAGGTCCAGGGCACGATCAACGGGATCGGGGAGCGTTGCGGAAACGCCGACCTCATCTCGGTGGTGGCGAACCTCGCCCTCAAGCTCCCCGGCTACACGGTGCTCGGCGGCAATGGTGCGGCGCACCTCACCGAGCTCTCGCGGTTCGTCTACGAAACGGCGAACATGAGCTATCGCCCCGGTCAGCCCTTCGTCGGCTCGAGCGCCTTCGCCCACAAGGGAGGCATGCACGTCCACGCCGTGGTCAAGGCGACCGAGTCGTACGAGCACATCGCTCCCGAGGCCGTCGGCAACTCGCGACGGATTCTCGTGAGCGAGCTCTCGGGCCGCTCGAACATCGCGGCCCTCGTGACGCGGGCCGACGTGAAGAACGATCGCACCCTGCTCGATGCGGTCTTGGCGGAGGTCTGCCGGCTCGAGAACGAGGGCTGGCAGTTCGAGGCGGCCGGCGCCTCGTTTGACCTGCTCGTCGATCGCTGCGCGGGAACGTTCACCCCGGCGTTCGTGCGCGACAGCTACAACGTCGATGTGGAGAGCCGTGGCGACGGCGATGTCCGCACGCTCGCCACCGTGAAGCTGCAGGTGGCAGGTGGGCTGCGGCACGAAGTCGCCGAGGGCGACGGCCCCGTGAACGCCCTCGATGCGGCTCTCCGCAAGGCGCTCGCCGCCACCTATCCGGCCGTCGAGCGGATGCACCTGCTCGACTACAAGGTCCGCGTGATCAATGCCCAGGAGGGCACGGCGGCCAAGGTGCGGGTGTCGATCGAGAGCACCGACGGCGACCGCGTGTGGGGCACCGTCGGCGTCAGCGAAAACGTCATCGAGGCCAGCTGGCTCGCGCTCGCCGACTCGTTCCACTACGTGCTGCGCCCGTAGGGCTGGGGCCTCGGCCCTGTCCGTCGACAGGCCTGTCGCTACGCGGCCCCGTCAAGCAGTCGCATCGTCTCATCGAACGGACGCAGGCCGGCGGTCGCCCCCACGCCCGTCACGCAGCAGGCCGCCGTGGCCGCCCCGAGCCGGCCAGCCTGCTCCAGTGGCATCCCACGCAGCATGCCCGTGATCAGCCCGGCGAGCAGCGAGTCGCCGGCACCGGTGGTGTCGGTCACGGG
>RFUD01000277.1 GCA_009923125.1 Planctomycetia bacterium | reverse complement strand
TGGCAAAAGGGGGTGTCTGGGGCCGCATCCGCCGCGGCGGGAAGGGTCGCCCGGGGACGTATCTTACCGCGACCGTCTCGGGAAGCGCAACCCGTTGGCTGACAACGTTTACGGTCGTGCATCCTGCCGTCTGCCTGCCTTGACCCGTGAAAAAATCCGCCTCTATAGTCCCGCGGTTTTTGTCCCGGGCCGTCACGCCCCACTCCGCAGACACCCGCGCTTGCACCATCGCGACGAGGATTTCGCGCCCGCGCCGCGCAGGCCATGCCGCCTGCTCGTGATCGACGCTGCGCGCATGCTCGCTGCCGCCTGGGCGTTCGCGGTGCTCGTCGCGGGGATCGTCGCGGCCGCGGAACCTCCGCAGCCCGCAATCGGCGCGGCGGCGGCCGGAGTGCTCTCGGCGTTGCCGGCCCGCGGTCTGGCAGCTGCGGTCGCCGAAGCGGGCCGCATCGAGGTGCCGTCGGTCGATCCGCGGGAGACCTTGGCGATCCGGGCCACGCAGGCGGCCCGCTGGACCGAGGGCTCGTACGACGTGTGGCATCTGACGGGCGGGGTCGCGTTCACGCAGGGCACGACCGAGGCGCGTGCGCACGAGGCCGTCGTCTGGATCGAGCAGCAGGCTGTCGAGGCCGAGACCGCAGACGAGTCGGAGGCGACGCCCCGACCCCGGAGCGTGCTCGTGCGGATGGCCGGCGACGTCGCCGTGACGTCGGCCGCCGCGGCCGGCATGACGACGGGCTCCAGCGTCCGGGGCAGCCGCTGGACGGGACGGTTTTGGACGTATCGCGACCCGGCGCTCGACTTCACGAGCGTCGTCCCGCCGACGGGCACGCCCGCGATCTACGATGCGCCCACGGAGCCGGCCAACGCAGCCGCCGGTCCGAACATGATCCTGCCGGTGTCCGCCGAAGCGCCGCTCGACGCAAACGACGCGGCGGCCCCGACCGGTGTGGAGGCGGCGCAGTTCAGCGAATTCGGGGCTCCGGCGGCGCCGCCCGTGCAGGCGGCGGTGGCGACCCGTCGGCTGCGGGCGTTTCCCCGGTCGAGCGTGCCGCTCAACATCCGCTGGTTCCCGAGCCCCTCGGGTGGCGAGTGGATCGCCGTCATCACGTCGGGCGTGAACCTCGTCATCGACGGCGTCGATCCGGCCGGACCGCTCGACATCTCCGCCGACCGGCTCGTGCTCTGGACCCGCGGCCAGGCGCAGCCGGACCTCGGCGGTGGCGAGCAGTCGGCCGACACGCCGCTCGAGCTGTACATGGAGGGGAACGTCGTCTTCCGCCAGGGGCAGCGGATCGTCGAGGCGGTGGGGATGTTCTACGACGTGCCGCGGTCGAGCGGGGTGATCACCGGCGCGACCGTGCTCACCCCGGTGGACAACTATTCCGGTGTGGTGCGGCTGCGGGCCGACGTGCTCCGGCAGGTCGATCGCAGCCGGTTCGTCGCCCAGCAGACGGGGCTGACGTCCAGCCGGATGGGCGTGCCCACCTGGGAGTTCCGCTCGCGGGAGCTGGAGTTCACCGACGAGCAGGTGCCGCTTCCCGGTCCCCTCGGCCAGCCGATGATCGATCCGGCGACCGGTGAGCCGGCGGTCGAGCACCAGCAGTTCATCACCAGCCGCGGCAACACCGTGAACCTCGGCGGCGTGCCCGTCCTGTGGTGGCCGGTGCTGGCCACGAACGCCAAGAAGCCGACGTTCTACCTCAACGACCTGCAGGTGAAGGCGGCCGCCCGACGGCGTGGACTGGGACTTCGACGCCGACTTCCTCTCGCTCCGCGGGCCGGGCGGCGGCACCTCGTTGCTCTACAACCGCCCCGACTTCCTCGGGATCGGGACACCGGCCAGCGGCATCCTCGATGGCTGGTTCATCGGCGACGTCGGCCGCGACAACGTGGGCCTGAATCGTCGTGACCTCACCTATCCGGGCTTCCCCGCCCGCACGTTCCGCGGCCGCTCGTTCTGGCGGCATCGGCAGGATCTCGGCGGCGGCTGGCAGGCGCGGGGCACGGCCGGCTGGATCAGCGACATGAACTTCCTCGAGGAGTACTACGAGGCCGAGTGGGAGGAGGGCTACGAACAGCGGACCTGGCTCGACCTGCGGCGGCCGATCGACAACCGCGAGTTGCGGCTGCTCGGCAGCGTGCGGGTGAACCAGTTCTTCACGCAGACCGAGTGGTGGCCGAGGCTCGACCATTACTCCATGGGGCAGCCGCTCCTGCGGGATGCGGTCACGTGGTACGAGCACTCCAATGTGGCCTACGCCCGACAAAGCCTGCCGCAGACGCCGACGCTCGGCCTCGGCAACAGCCAGACCAACGGCTATTGGACGACGCTGCCGTACGAAAACAACGTGATCGGCCAGCGGCTGGCGACGCGGCACGAGCTCGACCTGCCGTTCCAGGCGGGGCCGGTGAAACTCGTGCCCTACGCGCTGGGCGAGCTCGCCAACTGGGGCCAGGATCTCTCCCAGAGCCCCATCAACCGGGCCTATGGCCAGGTCGGCATCCGGTCGAGCCTGCCGATGTGGACGGCCGACAACACGATCGAGAGCCAGCTGTGGAACGTGCACGGGATCGCGCACAAGGTCGTGTTCGAGGCGGAGTTCGCCTACACCGACGCCACGCAGGACATCACGCAGTTCCCGCTCTACGACCAGCTCGACGACGACACCATCAACCAGTATCGCCGCAACATCCCCTACTGGGACTACGGCGCGATCCCCGGCCAGGCGATTCCGCTCGGCGCGCCCTTCATCTTCGGTCCGCAGGGCAAGTACGACCCGCGGTTCTACGCCGTCCGGCGCGGCCAGGCCGGCTGGGTCACCGGGCCGACGGAAATCGCCAACGATCTCACCGCGTTCCGCCTCGCGGCCCGGCAGCGCTGGCAGACGAAGCGCGGCCCGGCGGGCAACCGCCGGATCATCGACTGGATCGTGCTCGACATCGACGGAGAGGTGTTTCCGGTCTCGGGGCAGAACTTCGGCCAAGCGATGGGCCTCTGGCAGTATGACTTCCGCTGGCACGTCGGCGACCGCACGACCGTGCTCTCGTCGGCCGACATCGACTTCTTCAACGGCGGCCAGCAGCTGTTCACCGTCGGCGCACTGCTCAATCGCACCCCCCGCGGCAGCTTTTATGTCGGCTTCAACGAATTCGGCGGCCCGATCCAGGCCAGCGTGCTGACCGGCTCCTACACCTACCGCATGAGCCCGAAGTGGGCCAGCAGCTTCGGCGGCGCCATCGACCTCACCGGCCGCAACATCGGCCAGAACTTCCAGCTCACGCGGATCGGCGAGTCGTTCCTGATGACGTTCGGCTTCAACGTCGATTACAGCCGCAACAACGTGGGCGTCACCTTCAACCTCGAGCCCCGCTTCCTCTCGCGCACGCAGTTCGCGAGCCGCACCGGCCTCGACGTCCCGGTCGCCGGCGCCTACGGCTTGGAGTAGTGCGCGCACGCGTGCCGGCTCGGGGTTGCCCCGTACCGTCATGTGGGACAGGCTTCAGCCTGTCATGCCTTCGAGGCGCGCGCCGGCTCGTGACTGCCCGGACCCTCTCGCTCGACGTTCGCCTCGGCCCTCCCGGCAATCCTGTTCGGCACAAGATTTGCGCATCGGACCTTTCGTTGATTGCGAAGATAGGGAACTTGCGC
>RFUD01000276.1 GCA_009923125.1 Planctomycetia bacterium | reverse complement strand
GATCGAGGTGAAGGATTCGGGCACCTACACCATCACCGTCGAGGCGTCGCAGTTTCTCTCTCCCGAAGGACACCGCTTCGAGGGCCCGATGACACTCGAGGTCTACGCCCGGCCGGTGTCGGCCACCGACCGCTCGACTGTAAAGGTCTTCCGGCTCCTGCACACGATCGAGGTTTCCTCCGAGTCACCCGCCACGACGACCTTCGCGGCCGATCTCTACGAGGGCGACACCGTGCTCTTCCGCTGGGGCAACGCGGAAATGACCCACGAGTTCAACGAACTTGCGGACCAGATGGGGTCCTGGTTTCGCGACGATCCGCGATTTCTCGCCGCGTGGCAGGCGGCGGTGTTCCCCAGCGGTGACGTGAAGCGGCCGGAGACCGGCCGGCTGCGCGGCCGTAATGGCTGGGACATCGTGTCGAAGCTCTGGACCGATCCATCGCTCGACCTGCGCGAGGCGACGATGGATTCGGCAAAGACGAAGCGGCTCCTCGAAGTATGCCGCTCCAACTCGGGCACATTTGAAATCGCCGACGCCCTCTGCCACTTCTACCACGAGCGCGGGCCGGCGCTCGAGATTCATCGCGTCACGATCGAGGGCCCGTCGAAGTCGGTCGAGAGCCCGCGCGACAAGGCCCGCGCCGCCGCCAGGCAGGCGATCGTCGGCAAACGTCGCGAAGGGCAGACCGACGCGGAGGTGGCCCGATCGGTGCTCACGTCTTTTTTGCCGCAGGCGTTCCGCCGGCCAGTGGACGACGATACCGTGTCGAGCTTCCTCTCGATCGCCACCCGCCATCAGGACGAGGGGCACTCGTTCGACGAGGCGATGCACCTCCTGCTGCGGAGCATCCTCGTTTCGCCGCGGTTCCTGTACCGCGATCTCGAGCCAGACGACGCCCGCGAGGCACTCGACCAGTTCGACCTCGCCACCCGACTGTCGTACTTCCTCACGCAGGGGCCGCCCGACGCGACGCTCGTCGATCTCGCCACGCGAAACCGCCTGGGCGAGTCGTGGGTGCTCCGGCGCGAGGCTGCGCGGCTCATGCCAAAGAAGCCGACCGACCCGATGATCAGGAGTTTCGTGGGCCAGTGGCTCGACACGAAGCTCCTGCCCGGGATCATGCCCGACCCGAAGTTCAACTTTGACGACGAGGCAGTGGCGCTCGCCCGACAGGAGACGGAATGGTTCTTCACGGAAATCCTGGCGAAGAACCTCCCAATGACGACGTTCATCGATCCCGACTTCACGTTCTCGACGATCGCATTCTGCCAGCGAAACTACAGCTTCACGCCGGAGATCGCCAAGCAGGCGGGGGCCTCGCTGACGAACGCCGAGCGCACGAAGTTCCAGCGGCTGTCGATCAAGCAAGGTGGCGTCTACGGCGGGCTTCTCGGCCAATCGGCGATTCTCATGGCAACGGCCAATGGCGTCGATACGCAGCCGGTGATCCGCGGCGCGTGGGTGCTCGAAAACATCCTCGGCATGCCGTCGCCACCGCCGCCGAAGAACGTGCCGGCGCTCACGCCCGACACGCGCGGCGCGAAGACGCCGCGCGACCTGCTCGCAGCGCACACGAAGGAGTCGAGTTGCGCTCTCTGCCATGCGCGGATCGACCCGGTCGGGTTCGTCCTCGAAAACTACGATCCCGTGGGCCGCTGGCGGGCGAAGTGGCCGGGAAGCAACGCCCCGATCGACGCCTCTGGCACGCTGCCCGACGGCACGGCCGTGAAAAACCCGGGCGAGTTCAAGGCCTGGGTCGTGGCGAATATCGATCTCTTCTCCACGTGCCTCGCAGAGAAGCTGCTCACCTACGCGACAGGCCGCGTGCCCAGCTACGCCGAGCGCCGCGAGATCGAGGGCATCGTGCGGGCCAACCGCGAGGCCGGAAAGGGTTTTCAGGACCTCGTGCTCGACCTCATCGACAGCCGCACGTTCCGGGCGCGGTAGCAGCACTCGTCCCATGCATCGTCGCCTGCTCCTCCGGTATATCGCCGCGTCCGCAGCGGCCGGCGTCGCTGCGAGTGGTGTCCGTGCCAACGCCGAAGGCGAGCCGGGCCGAATCGGATGCGGCGCTCCGGGCCGCGCCGTCGCGGTCCACGAGGCCGCTCTCCGGGCGGGCGGTGCCTGGCGGTGAGCCCCGTCACGGTTTCCTGGTGACGACTCGCTTGAACTCCGGGACCCCCGGATCCGCCTCGTTGGCCTCCGCGGTCACGTCGCCTGCATCGACCGCCACGATCCAGGCGCCTTGCACCGGCGGTGTCGGTGACGAAAATCGGTTGCCCTCGATGATCACGTCCGCACAGCGCTGTACGCTCACGGCGGCGTCGCGCACGTGGTCGATCCGGTTGTCGCGGATGATGATGTTGCCGCCGAGGCCCGACGTGGACCGGGCCTCGATCGGGGTCCACCCACAGCGGATGATCGTGTTGCCGCTCACGAGGACGTCGCGGGCGCCGTGGCCCGACACCTCGGACACGTACCCCGCCAACACCGCGTTGCCGTTGATGTTCTCGAAATGGCTGTCGGCGATCCACGCGCGGGTGCCGTTGAACTTCAGGCCGTGACCCCTGCTGCCGACGTGGCGGTTGCGGCGATAGACGAAATCCTCGTTGCTCGGCGTGTCTCGAAAGAGATGCATGCCCGTCCAATCCGCGGGCGCTGCTCCACCGACCTCGGCCGCGAGGTCGGTGAGCTGCCGATCGAATTGGATGCGCACCTGGCGGCCGACCTGGCTCGTCGCGCGCACCGTGGCCGCCGTACCGCGCTGCGTGCGGGGATTCACGACGGCGATGCGATCACCGGGCTTGAATGGGGCTGAGGAAAGATGACCGCCGATGAACACCGCGTCGGACTCGTCCATGCCGAGCGGGATCACGCGGAACGACTGTTGGGCGGGCCCGTCGTCCGGCAGGCACTCGAAGTGGCAACCCTCGATCCACTCGCCGACCCGTCCGCTGCCCGTGGCCGCGTGGCCGCCGTAAAAATCCTCCGGCTCCCGTCGCCGGACCCGGCAGTTCAAATAGCTCTTCGCCGATCGCCTGGGGCACAGGCTGGAACCGAAACGCGACAGGCGTCCCTGGAACGGCCTCGATGCCGACCTCGCGCACCGACACGCCCGCCCCCGGGATGTACAGGCCATGATGATCGACATCCATGCAGCCGAGAAAACTGCCGCCATTCCCCTCCCGCTCGAAATACCGCGGCACATCCGGGGCGTATCCCTCCTCAGGACGCACGAGAAAATGGCCGTCACCTTTCGCGGCGATCCGCACGAGCGTGTGGCCCGGCCGGTCGGCGGTGATCGTCAGTCGCCGAAAAGTCACGCGGGCGCACTCGTGAAGGCTCACGAGCGGCCTGGAAAGCACGAGCCTCGCGCCGTGGCCGTCGATGATCAGATCCTTCACGGCACGCAACCGGGCGATCTCCTCGGCGGTGGTTTCCAGCCGATAGTCCCCCGGCTCGAAATCGACCCGCGCGGGCGCCGCTGCGGCCGCCCCCTGAAATACGCGGCCCACGTCCGCGGCATCGCTGCCGCCGGGCCGATACTGGTGGCGGGTACGCCGCGAAGCGGGAGAATGGTCACCGTCCGTCGGGTTCGAGGTGCGCGATGTGGAACGCGTCTTCACGATCCCCGCCGGCAGCGATGCCGCGGACGTGGGCCGCGTATTTCAGGGGGCGGCCGCAGCGGCGCCCGCGCGGGTCGATTTCGAGCCGGGGGAC
>RFUD01000275.1 GCA_009923125.1 Planctomycetia bacterium | reverse complement strand
GTCGTAAACGACTCTTTTAACCATGCCGTCATTTAGACCGGAAAAATGACGGCATGGCTACACGAGGGAGAAAACGGACCGGACGGCCAATGGCATCAGGACGTGGCCGTTCGGGCGGTCAACCTCGTACCCTGAAAAGACCAGCCGCTCACGTCCTCGAGGTGGATCCAGAGCACGTTCGGCCGCGGCTCGACGGCTTCGCATGCGGCGAGCGACCAGCCAGCAAGGAGAGCCACCAGCAGAGCGCCACGCATCGACACGGCAGAATTCTCGGATTTTTAAGTCTTCCGGCCGCGCTGAGGCCTGGTCTTCTTTCCGCCAGTTTTTCCGCCAGTTCTCGCCGGAACACGGGACACGCGGACATCTTCGCCTACGGGCGGGGCTGCCGCGGCCTCGTTGTCGGCGGCCTGCGTGAGAAGCTGGGGTCGGCCTCCTCCGGTGTCGCTTGAATCAGGTCTCTCACGAGCTTGACATGCGACTGCGGATGCCGCGTGGGGCCCTTGGGGAGCACCCGGGCCGCCGAATAATAGAGGCTGTGGCGCATGACGTGCTCGAACATGCGGGTCAGGATCGGGCAGTCGGCCACGTCCACGAGCCCCCGGTGAAAGGCCACCTCATGGCGCACGCTCGCATCCGAGCCCCGCGCCGAGGCGTCGAGCTTCTGTGCGAGCGGCAGGATCTTGTCCTCAGCCTTGCCGATCATCGGACCGGCGTAGATCCGCGCGGCCTGCACCTCGATCGCGACCCGGAGGTGCATCCACCCGAGCACCTGGCGGGCCGAGACCGCTTTCACGGTCGTGCCGCGGCGAGGCTGAGCCTCGAGAAACCCCTCCCACTCCAGTTGCAGCATCGCCTCGACCACCGGGCCGATGCCCACTCCGAGGTCCGCCGCCACCTGCCGCCGGTTGATCTGATCGCCCGGCCGGAGGCGGTTCGTGACCAGCGACTCGTACAGGGCGTCGTAGGCCTGCTGGGAAAGGAGCGGTGAAGTCATGCGCCGGCGAATACCTGGGACTCGAAAGCAGATCATTTTAGATCGGCGTCACTGACAGGTCACGGGGGTCGGCACGGGCCATCTTTCCCAGACCATCGAGCGAAGTGGACGGTTTCACCAGTGTCGACTAAACTCGACACCCATGGATTCCGCCTCGTTTTTACGCGTCGCCGCCGACTGGAGCCACTGGGACGCGCCCCCGCCGCCCACAGTTGCCCGGGCCGTGCCGCTTCCCGTGGAATTGCGGCCCGACATCGCCATCGTCGTCCAGGGCGTGCGCCGCTCCGGGAAATCAACGCTCCTGCGGCAACTGATCGACCGCTACCGTCTCGACCGCACGCGCTGCCTGTTCGTGAACTTCGAGGATCCGCGGCTCGCCCCCGCGCTCGATCACACCACGCTGCAAACGATGGTCGATGCGTTCGAGGCCGATCGGGGGCCCGGCTGCACCTACCTGCTCGACGAGATTCAGTGGGTCGCCGGCTGGCAGCGTTGGCTCCGCGGGCAGCTCGACCGGCCGCAGGGGCGGCGGTTCGTCGTGACGGGATCCAACGCGCATCTACTCTCGGGGGAGTTGGGCTCGTCGCTCACCGGTCGCCACCACACGGTGGAACTGTTTCCCTTCGATTTTGACGAGTTCCGTACCGCCCGTCCCGGTGCCACGCTCGACGACTATCTGGCCTGCGGCGGCTTCCCCGCTGCGGCGACATCGCCCGACCGCGACATGCTGCTCCGCAGCTATTTCCAGGACATCGTCGAGCGCGACATGCGTGAGCGGGTGGCGGCCCGATCGACCCTGCCGTTGCGTCAACTCGTGCAAATGCTTTACGAATCGGCCGGTGCCGAGATGAGCGTGCGGCGGGCGGCGTCAGCGCTCGGGATCTCGGTCGATACGGCCGGCCTCTATGTGGATGCGGCGGAGTCGGCCTATCTCTCCCTCAGCTGCCCGTATTTCGCCTGGTCAGCCCGCAAACGTCTGGCCCGCAATCGGAAGTTCTACCCCGTGGACACGGGCCTGCGGCGGGCGTGCGTGACCATGACCGGGCAGGACCGCGGAAAGCAGCTCGAGTGTGCCACGTTCCTGCTCTTGCGGAGGCGGTTTCGCGATGTGGCCTACTGGCGCGGCGCCGGCGAAGTTGACTTCGTCGTCGACGCTGGGCGCGGCCCCATCCCCGTGCAGGTGAGCTGGGGGGAGACGTCGGAGCGGTCGCGGCGCGGCATCGATGAATTTCATGAAGCGCATCCGACGGCGGGCGAGCCGGTGTTGGTGACCGCGGCGTCATTCGCCGCTGGCGTCCCCGAGCTGGCTGCGGGCTGAACGTCGTTCAGATTGGAAGAGGTGAAAATGACGAACCGCAGTTGCAGCCTCAGAAGCGCGATCCGACCCGCTGCACTCGTGGCGCTCGCCGTCGTGGTTGCGGCGGGCGGCGGTGTTCGCGCCGCCGAGTTTGCCGACGTCGTGCAGCCGTGGCTCGACCAGCGTGCGGTCGCCGGGGCGGTGGTGCTCGTCACGGATCGCGATCGCACGCTCCTACACGAGGCGGCGGGGCAGGCCGACGTGGCCGCCGGGCGGCCGCTGGCCCCGGACAGCCTGTTTTGGATCGCATCGATGACGAAGCCGATCACGGCGGCGGCCGTGATGATCCTCGTGGACGAGGGGAAGGTGCGGCTCGACGAGCCCGTGGCCACCTACCTGCCCGAGTTCCGCGAGTCGTGGCTCGCCGCCGAGAAGGATGCCGGCCGGATCGTGCTCCGTCGGCCAAGGCGGCCGATCACGGTTCGCGACGTGCTGTCGCACACGAGCGGGCTGCCCTTCAAGAGCCCCATCGAGACGCCCACGCTCGACACGCTGCCGCTGGCCGTGGCGGTGCGCTGCTACGCCCAGTTGCCGCTGCTCTTCGAGCCGGGCTCGGCCTATGGGTATTCGAACGCGGGCATCAACGCCTGTGGCCGCGTCGTCGAGGTGGTGGCGGGGATGCCCTACGAGGAGTTTCTGGAGACGCGGCTTTTCCGGCCACTGGGGATGAGCGACACGACGTTCCGGCCGACGGCCGCGCAGGTCGCGCGGATCGCCACTGCGTATCGGCGCGACGACACGACGGGGGCGCTCGTACCGCTCACGATCGACCAGTTGCAATACCCGCTCGCCGGGCCGGGCCGGTATCCGATGCCCGGCGGCGGGCTCTTCTCGACGGCGGCCGACTGCGGCCGGTTTTGCCGGATGCTGCTCGGCAACGGCGCTGTGGGCGACGTGCGAATCCTGTCGGAGGGGGCCGTGCGCGCGATGCGGTCGAGGCAGACGCCGGCGGATCTGAAGGAAGCCTACGGTCTCGGCATCCAGATCCACGCCGACGGCCGCTACGGTCACGGCGGCGCCTACGCGACCGACCTCGCCGTCGATGACGCCCGCGGGATCGCCACTGTGTGGCTCTGCTCTTCGAGCTGCGATGGTTTCCCCCGCTTTAAGCTAATTTGATGCTGGGTTTACCTCAAATCTTTAAGTGAATTTCGAGAAAATTATACGTTATGCGTGAAGCTGATGATTTTCTTAAAAGGGCTTAAACAAAATGTGAAAAATCGGGCTAAGATCATCAAGGAATCGAAACTTTTTACATTTTTGCCAAAAGAGGCTTAAAGACAACGTTTTGGAGTATAAAAAAGATAACCAACATGACAACATCTAAGAAAAACACATCCGCTGCTCCTGCTACATCAGCAGGAGTGATTGCAAGATCTGTTAGTGCGACATCCTTATC
>RFUD01000274.1 GCA_009923125.1 Planctomycetia bacterium | reverse complement strand
GCGAGCCGCTCGGCCCGCCGCGCCGTGGCGATGCAGTGGCAGCCCTGACGGGCGAGTTCGCGCACCACGGCCCGGCCGACGCCCGACGACCCGCCTGTGATGACCGCCCGCAGGCCCGCCAGACAACGCGGTCGCCGGCGGTCAGCCCGCGTGTGCGGATGTGTCTTCATGTGCGACCTCGGCCCGGGGAGGGGGAGACGGCGTGGCATGCTCCCGGACAACGGCGTCCCGGGGGTCGATGTGGCCGAGCACGGAGGCGGGGATCCGGCAGTGGATCGTCATGCGATCGACGGTGAAGTGGCGGGACAGCACCTCGCCGTGCGCCGCGAGCCAGGCCAGCAGCCGCCCGTTCCCCGGATCGGTCTCCACGTCGACGTCGCGGAACGCGCGGCCCAGGTGGTCGCTCACGGCTTGGGCGAGCGACTCGAGCCCCGCCCCCGTGCGGGCGCTGACCGCCAACGCATGGGGATGGTGGTCGAGCAACCGGTCGCGACGGACCGGGTCGTCCACCGCATCGAGCTTGTTGAGCACGAGGAGCGTGTCCTTGTCGTCCACGCCGATGTCGCGGAGCACGTCGCGCACCACGCCGATCTGGTGGTCCACCAGCGGGCTCGATGCGTCGGCGACATGCAGCAGCAGGTCGGCCTGTCGCGTCTCCTCGAGCGTCGCGCGGAAACTCGCGATCAGCCGGTGCGGCAGGTCGCGGATGAAGCCGACGGTGTCGCTGAGAAGCACCGGTCCCCATCCCGGGAGTCGCCAGCGCCGCGTGCGGGTGTCGAGCGTGGCGAACAACTTGTCCTCGGCGAGTTCGGCGGAGCCGGTCAAGGCGTTGAGCAGCGTGCTCTTGCCGGCGTTGGTGTAGCCGACGAGCGAGACCGTGAGCTGTTCGCCGCGGGCGGCGACCTGCCGCTCCCGCCGGCCGTGGATCGTGCCGAGTTCCTGCTTCAGGTCGTGGATGCGTTTTTCGACGAGGCGACGATCGACCTCGAGCTGCTTCTCACCCGGGCCGCGCATGCCGATTCCCATCTTCAGCCGCGAGAGGTGGGTCCACATCCGCTTCAGCCGCGGCAGGGAATACTCCAGCTGGGCGAGCTCCACCGCGAGCCGGGCCTCGTAGGTGCGGGCCCGGGCCGCGAAGATGTCGAGGATCACCTCGGAGCGGTCGAGCACCTTCGTCGACAGCGCCCGTTCGAGGTTGCGGGTCTGTGCCGGCGAGAGGTCATTGTCGAAGATCACGACATCGACGTCGTGATGGGCGCATAGCGCGGACAGTTCCGCGAGCTTCCCCTTGCCGAGGTAGGTCGTCTGATCGGGGCAGTCACGCCGCTGCGTGAGTTCCGCCACCACCCGCGCCCCGGCCGTGGAGACCAGGCCGCCGAGCTCCTCCAGCGGCCGCTCGGGGTCCACCGGCGGCTCGAGGAGCACGCCCACGAGCACGGCCCGTTCGCTCTGCACGCTGTTGGCCCGACCTCGCTCCATCACGCGTCGGCCTCGGGAGGCTCGTCACCGCTCGCCGTGAGATGGCAGCAACTCTCCCAGCGACGCGTGTCGAGCAGGCCGTCGGCCACGGCGTGCTTTACCGCACAATCGGCCTCGTGGGTGTGCGAGCAGTCGGGGAAGCGGCAGTGGTTGGCGAGCGGCCGCAGGTCGCGGAACGCGGCGGGCACCTCGGCCGGCACGACCTCCCACAGCTGGAACTGCCGCACGCCGGGCGTGTCGACGAAGGCTCCGCCATGGCCGTGGGGAATCAGGCGGGCCGTGGTCGTCGTGTGGCGGCCCTTCTCGTTGTCGCGGCTGACTTCCCCGACCGGCAGGTTGAGGGCCGGCGCGAGCTTGTTGAGGATCGATGATTTTCCCACCCCGCTCTGCCCGACGACGGCCGTCACCCGTCCGTCGAGTTCGCGCCGCAGGCGGTCGATGCCAAGCCCGGAAACGGCGGAGCAGAGGACCACCGGATACCCCATCCGGGCATAGACGCCGGCCAACGGCACGAGCCCGGCCGGCGGCACGAGGTCGGCCTTGTTGAGGCAGATGATCGGCCGGATGCCGGCGGCCTCCGCGGCGACGATCAGTCGGTCCACCAGCCCGGGCTTCAATCCGGGCAGTGCGGCGCTGCCGACGATGATCACCTGATCGACGTTCGCCACGATGACGTGCCTGCGGCCGCGGCTCGCGCGGGCGAGCGAGTTGCGCCGCGGCTCGATCGCCTGAATCGTGCCGTCGCGGCCGGTGCCCCGAAATTGCACCCAGTCGCCCGCCGCGACGGGATGGCGCTGGTCGGTGGACAGCGTGCGCAGCAGGCGGCGGGTCGTGCAGCGGACCGTGGAGCCGTCGGGGTGCAGCACGACGCTCTCCAGCCCGTGCACATGGAGCACGCGACCGCGGAGGGTGCCCTCGGCGGCGGGTTCGACCGCCAGGCCGTCGCACCGCGCGGGCGCCACGATCCCGGTTTCGGCGACGACCACGGTCCGCTTCCGGGTGAGTTCACCCTTGCCCGAAAGCCGTTCGCCGACGGCCAGATCGGACGCCGACTCCGGGTCGGCGAGCGTGCGCCGGGTGAGGTCTCCACCCCGGCGGCGGACCGATCTGTTTTTCCTCAGTTCGACGCGAAACTTCCGCCGGCGGTTCATGCGGCAAGTCTACCAGCGGCCCGCGACGTCACACCTTCAGCGCCGGGGCCGACGTGGATCGGTCTTCGGATCGGCCGTCCGGCGGGATTCCAGCCCGGCCGTTTCCAGCAGGCTCCGGCCGAAGACGTCCTGGGCAGCGGGTTTTTCGCTCGGGACACCCCGTGCGCCCACCTGGACGGGCTCGTAGCTGACCTCGTATTCATGCTTCGCGACGGACAGGACGTCGCCCGGGTCGAGCCGCTGCTCGCTGACCCGCGTGCCATTCACCTTCGTGCCGTTGCTGCTGCCGAGGTCCTTGACGTACCAGTATCCGTCCACGAGCGAGAGTTCGCAGTGGGTGCCCGACACGTTCGGGAACCGGAGCACGATGTCGGCACTCTCCCTGCGGCCCACGAGCAGCGTGGACTTGAGCAGCGGGATCGGGTCGCCGCCACCGCGCGGCTGGAGTTCACCGAGCATGACGCACCGTCCTGATCTCTGATCGCCGACGCCCCGAGTGACCGCCGGCCCCTCCGGCCGGTTTCGCGGGGCGGATGACTGGACTCCTGACGAATGGATCATAGTTCCTCCTTTTCGGCGCGGTCGCGGTTCCCCGAAAAAATCGTGGATGGTGCGGCAGTCTGCGGCCTGTACGGCGTGTACACTCGGTTTGTTCGGCCACCGGGCGCACCGGGAGCCGGGCTGAAGCGGACCGGGTGATCGCCGGTCACCGCGCGAGCGGTGGCGGGAGGAAAGTCCGGGCTCCATCGGGCGCGATGGTGGGTAACGCCCACCGGCCGCGAGGCCAGGGACAGTGCCACAGAAAGCAAACCGCCCCTCCCCGGACCTCCGGGCGGGGTAAGGGTGAAACGGTGAGGTAAGAGCTCACCAGCAGGCCGGGTGACCGGTCTGGCTCGGCAAACCCCATCGGGAGCAAGGCCAAGCAGGAAGAAGTTCGGCCCCTCGGGGCCGGCGCGGGGCGGCCCGTCCCGCATCTGCTTCCGGGTCGGCTGCTGGAGGCGACGGGCAACCGTCGTCCTAGAGAAATGATCTCCACCCCGGGGGCCCGCGAGGCCTCCGGGGGACAAAACCCGGCTTACAGGTCCGCTTCAGCCCGCTTCCCGGCCCAGCGCCCCGGCCCCCGCGCGGGGGCC
>RFUD01000273.1 GCA_009923125.1 Planctomycetia bacterium | reverse complement strand
GATCAGTTCCCCCCACAGGAGCCGGCGGCGACGTCCGACGAGCGTCGGGGGTCGCCCAGTTTGCGTCCCTTGCCACGGCCACGTTTCGTGCGATGAACTCCGGCGGCCCGCCCCCCGACGTCGATGACTCCGCCACGGTGCTCGCCGAGCTGCGCCGCGAGGCCCGACGGCTCGGGTTCGGCCGGCTCGGGGTGGCGTCGGCCGATCCGGCGCGACGGCCGCCGTTCATCCACGAGGGCTTCCGCCGCTGGCTCGACGCCGGCCTCGCCGGTGCGACGGAGCCTTGGCTGCGCGAGCACGAGCCGCTGCGGCGGGACGTGCGACCGCTGCTGGAAGGCACGCGGAGCGTGATCATGCTGGCGACCGATCATGCCACCACCACCGACTCCACGGAGACGGCGGGCCGGGGACGGGTGGCCAGGTACGCCTGGGGCGACGACTATCACGACGTCCTGCGGTCGCGGATCAACGACCTCGGGGCATGGCTGGAGGCGCGGTTGCCCGGATGCCGAACCCGCGGGTTCGTCGATTCGGTGCCGTTCCCGGAACGCGAATACGGCTGGCTCGCCGGCCTGGGATGGATCGGCAAGAACACGCTCCTCATCGATCCCGAGGCCGGCAGCTTCTTCCTGCTCACCGTCCTGCTCGCCACGGCCGACCTGCCGCCGGACGTGCCCCTCGCCGTCGATCACTGCGGCTCCTGCACGGCCTGCCTCGACGCCTGTCCCACGCAGGCGCTGATCGCGCCCCGGGTGCTCGACGCCGCCCGCTGCGTGAGTGCGCTGACGATCGAGGATCACGGCCCGGTGTCGGCCGACCTGCGGGCCGGCTTGGGAGACTGGCTGTTCGGGTGCGACGTGTGCCAGCAGGTCTGCCCGTGGAACCGTCATGCTCCCGGCTCCGATGAGCCCGAGTTTCAGCCTCGGGAATCGGCCGCACTCGATCTTGCCGACCTGCTCGCGCTCGACGAGTCGCGGTTTCGCGAGCGCTTCCGCGGCACGCCGCCCTGGCGGGCGAAGCGGCGCGGCCTGTTGCGCTCGGCGGCGATCGTCCTCGGCAATCGCCCGCATGCGGCCAGCCTCGAGGCCCTGGTCTCCGCGGCGGCCGACGACGACGCGGTCGTGCGCGGGGCCGCCGCGTGGGCGTTGGGACGCTGGATCCTCGCGGGCATTCGGGCCGACCGCTGTCGGGCGGCGCTCCACGCCCGCCGGGAGGTCGAGTCGGACGAGGCCGTGCGCCGGGAGGTCGATCAGGCGATCGGTCGCGGCGAGGTCCGCCCGGAGGCGGCGGGCTGAAGCCCCTCGTCGGTGCAGTCGGCCGTCTCGTCGACGTCGGCCGAGGCGTCGCGTCCCGGTCCGTCGGCCGCGTAGAACCGATCGAGCACCGCCTGCCAGTCGGCGTTGACCTTCACCGCGACGAATGCGTCGCGGACGGCGATCGGTTCCGGGTGGAGGCGGGCGTACTTGATCGCGAACTTCCGCATCGAGCGGCCGGCGAGGTCCTCGCCGTGGAGCGCCACCGCCAGCCGGAAGTGCTCCCGGAGGACGTCCCGCTGATCGTGGAGACGCGGCGGAGCCGGCTCGGACTCGCCGCGCAGCAGCGCTCGCGCCTGGGAGAAGATCCAGGGGTTGCCGATCGCGCCCCGGGCGACGCTCACGCCGTCGACGCCGGTGTCGCGGAGCATCGCCACGCAGGCCCGGGCCGAGAACAGGTCGCCCGAACCGATCACCACGCGATCGCCCGCGTGCCTTTTCACCCGTGCCAGGAAGTCCCAGTTGCTCGGACCCACGTACTTCTGCCGGACGGTCCGGCCGTGAACCGTGACCGCGGCCACCCCGCAATCGAAGGCACCGTCGAAGATCCTCCAGAACCGATCTTCGCTCTCCGGCGAGTCGTCCACGCCGCGTCGCATCTTGAGCGTGACCGGCACCCGCGCCGGCACCGCGTCGCGCACCCGGGCCACGATCTCGAGGGCCGTTTCCGGCTGGCCCAGCAGGTAGCCCCCCCGGCAGCGGCCGAGCACCTTCTTGACGGGGCAGCCGAAGTTGATGTCGATGACGTCGAACCCCGCCTCCACGAGCCGGCGGGCCGCCGGCGGAAAATCGTCCGGATTCGCGCCCATCAGCTGGCCGCCGACGGGATGCTCCTCGTCGGCGACGGCCACGCGGGCGAGGTTGCGCCGGTTCGTCCCCAGCTCGTTGACGAACCGGTCGAGCAGCACCTCGCACAGGCCGTACGCGGCCCCGAACCGCCGGGCCAGCACCCGCATCGGCAGGTCGCTGTATCCGGAGAGTGCCGCCTGCACCACCGGCGAGTCGAGGGAGACGCCGCCGATCGACGGCCCGGTCACGTCAGCACCGGGCACAGGTCGAACCACGTGCGTCCCTGGGCCGCCATCCAGGCGGCGCTTACGGCGGGCCCCCATTCCCCCGGCTCGTAGGCGTCCGCCGCCGGCATGTCCGCCGAGTGCCACGCCCGCACGAACGGGTCGATGATCTCCCACGACTTCTCCACCTCGTCGGCGCGGGCGAACAGGCTCGCTTCGCCGTTGAGCACGTCGAGCAGCAGCGGCTCGTAGGCCTCGGGCAGCCGCCCCTGGAACTCCCGCGAGTAACTGAACTCGAGGTCGGTGAGCCGCAGCCGCATGCCCTCGCCGGGCACCTTCGTGTGGAAGTGCAGCTGGATGCCCTCGGCGGGCTGGATCTGGATCACGAGTCGGTTGGGTTCGCGGTGGAACGTGCGCCGGCCCTCGGCGAACAACTCCAGCGGCGGCTGCCGAAACCCGATCACGATCTGCGTGGTGCGGCAACTCATCGCCTTCCCGCTCCGCAGGTAGAAGGGCACGCCCTGCCACCGCCAGTTGTCGATTTCGACCCGGATCGCCCCGAAGGTGGCCGTCCGGCTGTCCGGCGCGACCCCGGGCTCGGCGAGGTAGCCGCGGTACTGCCCGCGCACGCTCGCGGCCGCGACCTCGCCGAGATCGAGCGGCCGGATCGCCTCGAGCACCTTCACCTTTTCGTTGCGGACGGCCGTGGCCTCGAACCGCACCGGCGCCTCCATCGCCGTCACCATCAGCAACTGCAGCAGATGGTTTTGGAACATGTCGCGGAGCACGCCGGCCGAGTCGTAGAACGCGCCGCGACGACCCACCTTCACCTCCTCGGCCACCGTGATCTGCACGTGGTCGATGTAGCGACGGTTCCAGACCGGCTCGAAGATCGTGTTCGCGAATCGGAGCGCGAGAATGTTCTGCACCGACTCCTTGCCCAGGTAGTGGTCGATGCGGAACACCTGGCTCTCGCGAAACACCGTGTGCAGATGCGCATTCAGTGCCCGGGCCGTCGTCAGGTCGGTCCCGAACGGCTTCTCGACGACGATGCGCCGGGGGCCGCGCGACTGCTCCGCCATGCCGTGCGATCCCAGCGCCGTCACGACCGGCTCGTAGAACTGAGGAGCCGTGGCCAGGTAATAGACCCGCGTGGCGTCCGCGCTTCCCTCGAGCTCGGTCAGCCGGCGTTCGAGAGCCGCGAAGTCCTCCGAGCGGCCGATATCGCCCGCCTGGTAGTGGATCCGCGCCGCGAACGGCCCCCAGACGGCGTCGTCCAAGGGACCGGCATCGCAGTGCCTGGCGGTCGTCTCACGCAGGCTCACCCGCCAGGCGTCGTCCGACATGGGCGTGCGCGAGAACCCGACGATCCGTGTGTCGGCCGGCAGCGACCCGGCCCGCGCGAGGTTGTAGAGCGCGGGCACGAGTTTGCGGCTGGTGAGATCGCCCGACGCACCGAAGATGACGATAGTGTGTG
>RFUD01000272.1 GCA_009923125.1 Planctomycetia bacterium | reverse complement strand
TCACGGCTCCCGTGCCCAGCGGGTGAACCGCCCAGAGCAGGGCCGAGGTGAATGCGATTTCGCCGGCCCTATCCCGGACGGCAGCCGGCACCGCCGGCCGGCCGAGCAATTGTTTCGTCAGAGCCATGAGAAGGAGGGCGTTGCCGCAGTGAATGAGAATGTTCCCCACGCGGAACCCGGTCGGAGAGCTTCCCGCGACCGCCCGATTGACCGCGAGCGAGAGATTCAGGAGCGGCCGGCCGTCGTGCGTGCGGCCCTCTCCGTGCTCGTAGACGAGCACGGGCCAGATGGGCCAGAGCGAGCGGATCGAGCGATTGGCCGTGACGCTCGAGGCATCGTCCATAATGAACGGCGCCCCCAGACCGCCGAGGTACGCCAGCCAGACCGCGGCGATCATGGCGAATGCCGCCGGGAGGCCGACGCTTAGCCAGCGCCACGGAATTGTCGCGGGGATCTGCTGTTTTTCGACGACCATAATCCGAGGATATCAGCAGTGCCGCCGGCGCTTTTTGTGAGGAAACCGTGAGCGACAATGCCGCCGGCGAGTCTCACCCCAACGGCACTCTCTTCCCAAGATTTTGCCCCCCGCGCTAAAAGCGGGCGAAACGGCAGACCGGTCGTATAGTCGTATAGTAGATGTGGGAAACGGTCCGCTCCCCCCGTCAGCCTGTCATGCCCGGCCTGTTCACTGCGACAAATCGCCGCTCCTCATTTATGCGCCCGAGTCTTTGGGGCCATTCCGTGCTTTGGGCATGGCTGCTGGCGGCGGTTCCCGTCGTGGCCGACACGCCCGCCGTCTCGACCGCAGACCAGCCCCAGCCAGACGTGTCGCAGAGCCTCGCCGACGCCGAAGCGGCGGTGACGTCGGCCGTGAAGGAGTGGGGTGAGCGAGGGGTTGCCACCGCCAACGCCCGCGAGAATCTGGCTCGGGCCTATCTGGATGCCGGCAAGCCCGCGGCAGCGCGCAAACAAATGGACAAGGTGATCGAGATCCGCGAACGGGCGGATGGTGAGCCGGTGTCGAAACTCGCCGATTCGTTCGACCTGCTCGCCATGATCGACATCTCCGCACGGCGGTTCATCGACTCGGAGGCGGCGGCCCGGAGGGCCGTCTCGCTCCGACGTTCCTTGCCGGATGAGTCACAAGCCCGGCTCGCCGATTCGCTCGCCCTTCACGCGGAGGCACTCCGTGGCCGCGGCTATCTGCCTGATGCCGCCGAGCGGCAGGCGGAAGCCATCGGAGCGTGGGAAGGCAGTCTCGGCCCGCGGCATGCGGTCACCCTCAGGGCCATCGAGGCGCTCGCTTCGATCAAGGTGGAGATGGGAAACCGGGACGAGGCGGCAGCCCTCATCGACAGGGTGATCGATGCCCGTGCGACCATCGCGGGCCCTGATCACCCGTCTGTCGCGCGGTCGCTCGAGCTCCGTGCCAACCTGCTGGACGAGGCCGCGAACCACGTCGCGGCGAAACCGGTCCGTGAACGTGTCGTGGCGATCCAGTCGAATGCCTTCGGCCCGTCGCACCCGGCGGTCGCCGTGGCGTTGGCCCACCTCGGGGACACGCTCCTGGCAGCCGGCGATCGCGAGGGGGCGGAACGAGCGTACGAGCGGGCGCTGACCATCGACACGCAGACGCTCGGGGCCGAGCATTGTGAAGTGGCCTCCGATCTCGTCCGGCTCGCCCGCTGCAAGTTCGGGACTCCGGCCCGCGCCGAGGGCACTGCGCTCCTCGAAAAGGCGGCCACCATCCTTGGCGGGGAGAAGAAGGATTTGGTGCGCAAGGCGTTGTCGCTTCACGAACTCGCCCACGCCTACGACGAGGCCTTCGACCTCGCGAATGCGGAGAAATTCTTCAAGCAGGCCGTCGAGGCGGACAAGCAGGCGTTTGGCGCGGAGCACCCGGAGACCGCCATCGACCTGTTCCATCTCGCCAGGGTCGTCGAGCGACAGGGCCGGTACGATGAGGCCCGGACCTACCTGCGGCAGGTGCTTGCGATCGACGTGAAGGTGTTGGGGACGTTCAACCTCACCACCGCCGAGACGATCGAGCGACTCGCCGACGTGTCGATGCAGCGCGGCAGGGCGGCCGCCTCCCGCGATCTGTTGCGGCAGGCGCTCGCCATCCGCCAGCGCACGTTCGGCCGGCAGCATCCGACGATGGCCGACATTTATGAGCGGCTGGCCGACATCGAGCAGCGGGATGGAGATAGCGCCGAGGCGATCGAACTGCTCGACAAGGCCATTGGCGTGCGGTTGCAGACGCAGGGCGCGATGCATCCCTCGATCGCCCTCACGCTCGAGCGGATGGCCGATGTGGAGGAGCCTGTGAATCCCTCGGCCGCCGTAGATTTTCGCACGCGGGCACTGGCCGTGTGGGAACGGCATCTGGGCCAGGAGCACGACGTCACTCTCAAGGCAATGCAGCGGCTCGCAGAGTGTGAACTCGCCGCACAGCGGCCGGTCGAGGCCGAAGCCCTGCTGCAGCGGGCACTGGAGATGACGCGGCGACAGACGGGGGAGCAGAGTTCCCGCACGGCGGGGCTGCTGGTCGATCTCGGTGCGGCCGCCCGCATGCAGCGCCGCAACGCGGATGCCAAGCAGGCTCTGAACGAAGCACTTGAGATCTACCGGATCACGGAAAAGGCCCCGAGTCCGGCGGTCGCCGTCTGCCTGCACCGGCTCGGGGAGATCGCGCTCGAGGAGCGACAGCCCGGCGCGGCACTCAAACTTTTCCAGCAGGTCGTGGCGATCGATGAGTCGATCCACGGCGCGGAACACGAGGAGGTGGCGGAAGACCTGATGATGGTCGCCGCCGCGCACGCGGCGCTCGGCAAACCGGAATTGGCCGATGAGATTCGGGCCCGCGCCCGCGCAATCCTCGACCGGGCGGCTACGCAGAGCAAGCCCGTGACGGCCGAACCATGAGACCGCAGGCCGACGTCAGTTGGCGGCCGCCGGGGCTTCGGCTTTCGGCGCCGTCTGCGGCGATGCAGGATCGGCCGGGGCCTGGTTGCCATCGGTCGCCTTCGGCACGACCCGGCGGATCACGCGTCGCTTCGTGACCGTTTTTTTCGGGGCCCCCTCATCCTCGGCCTTCTTCATCGCTGGCGACCGCGGCTTCCGCCGCCGCGAGTTTCGTCCGGATGCCGCTCACGATTTCCTTGGCTTCAGTTCGGCGGGCCGAGGTGGGCACCCAGAAGGACTCGACCATGGGCTCCACCGCCGAGTAGCCAAGCAACGCGGCCTGCAGGGCCGTCCGCGCACCACGTGGATCGTTCTCACTCAGCCGACGTTCCGCGAGCGCTGCGTTCGCCCGAACGAACAGGATCGTGGGCTCCAGCACGACGCCGTGCTTCGCGCCCAGCATCGCCGTGCCTACGTCCACGGCCTGTTTGCCCAGGACGGCGGCCTTCGCGGCGTTCCCCTCCGCGAGTTCGAGCTCTCCGAGATGCGTGAGCAGGCCGACGTGGGTGAGCGTTTGGTCGAGCGCGGTGATCGCCTCTTCAACGCTGTCCACTTCTGCAGTCTCCGGTTTCGTGGCCGGCTCGGTGGCGGGCTCGTCGGCCGGCTCGTCTCCGTCGTCCGATTCTTCGGCCATTTGCTGTGCCGCCTGAAAGGCGTCGTATTCCTTGCGGGCAATCTCCAAATAATGCCTGGCGTGGACCAAGTCACCCCGCCTGAGCTCGAGCAGCCCCTTGAGGTGCTTCGAATTCATCACGCCGGAAGGCACCGGCTCGTTCGGGACCAGGCCGTCGGCGATCGCTGCCTCGCGGGCCTTGAGTGATTCGTCGAGCAGCGCTTCGGCTTCG
>RFUD01000271.1 GCA_009923125.1 Planctomycetia bacterium | reverse complement strand
GCCCGACTGCCGCTCCGACATGAACGTCACCTTCCGCCTCCCCGACGAGTCGCTCGAGAAGCAGTTCGTCACCACCGCCGCGGCCGAGGGACTCGTCGACCTGAAGGGGCACCGCTCCGTCGGCGGCATCCGCGCCAGCATCTACAACGCCATGCCGCTGGCCGGGGTCGAGGCCCTGCGGGACCACATGCTCGCCTTCATGACATCGGCCGCCGCCACCCGGGCCGGGGCCGCCCGCTGATCGGGCGGGGCGGAAAGACCCGGAGTTTCCACGCATGCCCTCGATCATCGTCCTCGACTCGATCAGCCCCGACGGCCTCGCGCTGCTCGACGCGGCCGCTTCCCAGGGCATCACCTACGAGATCCGGACGGGGCTGAAGGGGGACGCCCTGCGGGAAGCGCTGGCGCAGCACGACGGCGCGATCTGCCGCAGCGGCGTGAAGATCACGGCCGAGTCGCTCGCCGGCAACACCCGCCTGCGGGCGATCGTGCGGGCCGGCGTGGGCACCGACAACATCGACAAGGATGCGGCCACCCGGCAGGGCATCGTCGTGATGAATACGCCGGCCGGCAACACCGTCAGCACGGCAGAGCACACCTTCGCGCTGATTCTCGCCCTCTCCCGCAACGTGGCCGCGGCGGACGCCAGCCTTCGCCAGCACCGCTGGGAGCGGAACAAATTCATGGGCGCCCAGTTGGCCGGCAAGACGCTCGGGATCGTCGGGCTGGGGCGGATCGGTCAGGCCGTCGCGAAGCGGGCTCGCGCGTTCGACATGCGGGTCGTCGGCTACGACCCGTTCCTCTCGCCGGAGCGGGCGACGGAACTGGGCGTCGAACTCGTCGAGACGGTCCGCGGCATGCTCCCGGAAGTCGATTACCTGACGGTGCACACGCCGCTCACCGACGAGACGCGGCATCTCGTCGGCCGGCCCGAGCTGGCGATCCTCAAGCGGGGCGTGCGGCTCGTGAACTGCGCCCGGGGCGGCATCTACGACGAGCAGGCCCTGGTGGAGGGGCTGCAGAGCGGCGTGATCGGCGGCGTGGCCCTCGACGTGTTCGAGAAGGAGCCCTGCACGGAAAGCCCGCTGTTCGGCATGCCCAACGTGCTCGTCACGCCCCACCTGGGCGCGAGCACGGAGGAGGCGCAGTCGCAGGTCGCGGTGGAGGGCGTGGGGCTGCTCGTCGACTTCTTCTCGACGGGGACGATCCGGCATTCGGTGAACTCCAGCGCCGTCGATCCGGCGGTGCTGGACGGCGTACGCGGGTTTCTCGACCTCGCCTGGCGTCTGGGGCTCCTGCTGTCGCAGCTCGACGAGGCGGCGCCGCGGTCGTGTTCGATCGCCTACCGGGGCGAGATCGCGTCGCGCGACACGAAACTCGTCACCGCGGCCTTCGCGGCGGGCCTGCTGGAGACCGCGTTCGATGAGGTGAACATCGTGAACGCCGAACTCCTGCTGCGGGAGCGGGGCATCGATCTCGTCGAGCAGAGCCGCTCGGACCCCGGCGCCTTCAGCTCGGTCGTCGCCGTGGATCTCGTCGCCGGCGACCGCGTCCATCGCGCGGCGGGAACGCTGTTCGGTCACGCGATGCCGCGGCTGGTGCAGCTCGAAGGGCACCGGCTGGAGGCTTACCTCGACGGGATCCTGCTCGTGTTCACGCATCACGACGTGCCGGGGATCATCGGCCGCGTGGGCACGGCGTTCGGCAGCATGGGCGTGAACATCGCCCAGATGACGGTCGGCCGCACGAGCCCCGGCGGCGATGCGATCGGTGTCCTGAATCTCGATCAGGAGCCCTCGCCCGAGGCCGTCGCCGCGGTTCTGGCGTGCCCCGGCATCCGGTCCGCCAAGGTGGTGAAGCTGCCGGCGGCCGGACAGGTGCCGAACTGGCTGGCCGGTTCCGCGGCTGCGGCGCGGGCCGCCCGGTCACCGCAGTCGGCCGCCCGCTAGGAGACCCGGCCGGGTCGGACGCGAGGGCCGATCGAGCGCTGGGGGCCGGCGACGGCCGCCGGCCGTGGAGTTGTCGGTGACCCGGTGGGGGCTGAGTTGGAATAGCCCGAGGCCCGGGATGCGAACAGGGTGGGAGGACAGGCGTCCGCTGCATGGCTTACGACACCCCCTCCCCTGCCCTGGGCGCCGACGACGCAGCGGCGCGATTCGAGCGATGGACCCACGACCATCTCGCGGCGCTCTACCGGGTGGCCTATCGCCTGCTGGGCAACGCCCACGATGCCGAGGACGTGCTGCAGGACACGTTTCGGTCGGCCTGGGCGAGCCGCGATCTCTACGAGCCGACCCGCAGCGAGAGAGCCTGGCTGCTGGGCATTCTGCGGCGTCGAGCCGCCGACCACTGGCGGCGGCAGGGACGGCTACCACCGACGCTGGGCGACTCCGCGACGGCGGCCGTGGCACCGCCCGGCCCGCAGCCTCTGGCCGACGAGCTGTCCGCCAGCATGCAACAGGCGTTGGCCACGCTCGCGCCGGAACTGCGGGAGACGCTGCTGCTCGTGGTGGTCGGAGAGCTGACCCACCAGGAGGCGGCGGATCTGCTGGGCGTGCCGCTGGGGACCGTCCTGTCGCGGGTCAGCCGGGCCCGGGTCCGGCTGCGCGAGGTGCTGGTCGGCCGGTCGGCGGCTGGGATCCCGGGCATGCCTCTGCGGAGGCCATGACCAACATGACCAACATGAACATCATGAACATCATGAACAAATGGAATCGATGCAATCCATGAAGCCCGCGCCGCAGTGGCACGACGCCGAGATCGATGCAGTGCTCCGCGACGTCCCGGTCTCCGACGCCATCGCCGACCGGCTCCGGCCCGGCCATCTGTTCGCGGACGACTCCATCGATCGCGTGCTGGCCGACGTGACGCTGCCGGCGGACATCGCGTCGCGTCTGCATCCGGCATCCGGCCGGCATATGGCTACCGTCCGGCGAACCGCCCGCGCGGCCGTCGATGGCCGGAAGACGTGGCCGCGGTGGATGCGGGGCCTTGTGCACGACGCGTTCGCCGTGGGGCTGTCGCTCGGCCTGATCGCGGCACTGTTCCTGGCGGGCCTGAAACTCGCCGAACTACCCCGCGGTCGGACGCTCGGCCGCCGGGCCGAAGCGGCCCGTGATTCCGCCGCGAATGCCCGACCGGCGGCCCTCGAGTCGCCGGCATCCGGGGGCGATCGCCCCGCCCTCTCGACCGTTGCCGGGTCGGCTCCGCCTCCGGTGGCCCTCGAGCCGCCGCCGCCGCGGTCGGGCCCGGCCGTCGCCGTGCCGGACCGCAGGCCCCAGGTCGTGCGGACGGCGCCCGTGCCGGCGGCGGATGGGCCGCGGGGGGGAGCGGCCGGGAATGCTGTGGTCGGCATGCAGGTGGTTCCCGCGGACATGCCGGCGGTCGCCTCGACACGGCGAGCGGTGCCGGGGGGGCGAGGGTTCGACCTGGCGTTTGCAATGGCCCACGGTGAGTCGCCATTCATCGATCCATCCATCTCCCCGGCGCTCGCCATGGACCATCCACCGCTCGGCGTCGCCACCGACTCCTACGACCGGGTCTGGCCGTTGCCGGCGGGGCGACAGAGATCGGCGGATATCGAGGGCCTGCGCACGGAGCATCTGCTGGCTGCGTTGTCGGTTCCCCCCGGGGTGCCGGCGGGTGACGAGCCGCGGCTCGACCTGTATGCCGTGCGTTCGCTGCGCCCCGGGCGACCGACGTATCTCGTGGAGGTTCTCGTCACCGCACCGAGCCCGCGCGATCCGCTCGCCGAGCCGATCGACGCCACGCTCCTGCTCGACCACTCGGCCGGTCCGGAGTCGCTGCCGCTCTGGGTGGG
>RFUD01000028.1 GCA_009923125.1 Planctomycetia bacterium | reverse complement strand
GCCGCCCCTGCGGATCGCCCTCGAGGGCCTGCAGGACGACCGCGAGTTTTATCGGTTCGCGGCCGTGGGGCGGGGGGCGGGGGCGATGCCGCTGTCGGCGGCATGGTCGCAGTTCGTGCTGCAGATCGACGACCTGCCCACGCGGGGCCTGGAGTCGCTACGGGTCCGTCTCGACCTGCTGGGGCCGGGTGCGGTGGAGATCGACGACGTGCGCGTGTTCGATCTGGCGTTCGACGAGGCGCAGCGGGTGCGGCTCTCACGGATCCTGACCGTGGCGGCCGAGCGGGCCGCTGCCGGGGATGTCGGCGGGTGTCTCGTGGAACTCGACGGCGCCTGGCCGCGGTTCCTGCGGAAGCACGTCGCCGTGCCGGACGTGGCCTCCGAGGGGCGGACGACGGCGAGCGCGGGGGTGGCTCCGGGGCCGACGGAGGCTCCGCCAGCCCGCAGCGGCGTCGTGGATCGCGTCCGCCGGTGGTGGCAGTGAGCCCGGTCAGCCCTGCTCGGTGGCTTCGGTCGGTGCCGTGCGGCGGGTGCGACGGCGGGGCGACTTCGGCAACGCCCATTCCTTGGTGAGTTCTTCGAACACCTCCGGCGCCTCGTAACGCACGATGGTGCCCCCCTCGGGCATCGGGCCGATGAGCGAGCGAAACACCGGGGCGCCCCGGAGGTCGAGGTCGGTGCTGCAGTCGTCCACGCCGATCTGCAGGTGCGTCCGCAGGATCTGATCGGGCGAGTCGAAGTCGTGGATCAGCAGTTGGCCGTCGGTGCCCCGCGTCACGATCCGCCACGTCTGCTTCTTGGCCATCGGTGTCTCGCTCCCTGGTGTCCGCGAAAAGTCGTCTCTCCGTGGAGGATCGGCCGCGCGGCGGGCCGGTCGCGAGCCGCACTGCGGCGGACGGTGTTTCCGGCATGGCCCGTGCAGGTGGAACTCCCGCGATGCGCGGCCGTCGTCGGGGCGGTGCGGGCCTCGACCGCTCCGCCGCCGGGATCAGGCCGTCAGATCGAATGGAGCGGGGCGGCCGGGCCGGTGGCCGCAGAGGGGGCGGCGTCGGAGACCAGCCGGATGCTCCACGGCCCCGCGATCGCGTACGTCACGCCCCGCCACCGCGCCGAACGCATCGCCATGGCCCCCAGGATCGCGCCGCCGTAGACGCCCTGCGCGGCGAACGTGCCACGCACGGCGGCCAGCAGTGACGAGGTCGGCACCGACGTCCGCGCGCCGACCGTGTGCCGCACGACGGCCTCGATCCACAGGAACAGCGCGGGGAGCGAAGCCAGGAACAGCGCCAGGCACGCGCCCAGCCCGAGCACGGCGGCAGGGTCGCCCCGCATGAGGGCGAGCCCGGCGGCGACGAGCGCGGCCGCGACCGTCAGCGGTGCCGAGAGACCGAACACGGCGACGACCGGCCAGGCCGGGTGGTACAGACGGGCGGTGAGGAGCTGTCGCGTGATCCACGGCACGAGGGCTGCGAGCGAAATGCTCTCGCGGTTGACCGCGATCAGCGAGGGCACGAATGACACCCGCTCGCCGCAGCCCGCCAGCGCCGCCGGCAGCAGCGTGTCTTCGCAGAATGCCGCCGCCCACTTTCCACGGAGGCCCGCCGCCTCGAGCAGGCCGCTGCGGAGCGCGAGCGTGCCACCCCAGGGAATGCCGAAGCAGACCATCTGCACGAGGGCGCCCGCGTTCCATCCCGCCCTCGTCCACGAGCCCAGCCGGTCGTCCGGGGGCGCGTACCACCGGTTGCCGGTGGCGACCCCGCAGCCGGGGGTCGCGAGGGCCGCGGCCAGCGTGCGGAGCCAGTTCACAGGCGGCACGACGTCGGCGTCGAGCATGGCCACCATCGCCGTCTCGTGCTCGGCGTCCCGCAGCCCCTGCAGGAGACTCGCACACTTGAGCGTCGAGGTCGCCGGCCGGTGGGCGAGCGGTTCGATGACCACGCGGCATCGCGGCCGGACGTCCGCGAGGGCCACCTCGACCTCGGACCACGCGGGGTCGGTGCGGGAATCGACGATCACCCGCAGTTCGTAGTCGGGGTGGTCCTGGGAGACCGCGGCGCGGATCGTGTCGGCGAGGAAGGGATCGGAACCCCGCAGGCAGAGCACGACCCGGGCCGGAGAGAGCAAGGGAGCGTCGGGGGGCGGACCCTCCGCCCCCGCCCGGCAGCGGCCGGCGAATCGGGCCACGAGCACCACCTGCGTGACCGTGATCACGACGAGCGTCGCCATGCAGACGAGGTCGAGCGGCGTCATGCGCAGGCCTCCTGAACCGCCGCGGGCACGGCCGTCGGGTCGACACGCGGCTCGGCGGGCAGATGGCGACGGAGCCGGGCGGCGAAGGCGTCACGCAGCGCCTCGGTGGCGGCGAGGTCGAGGACGGCGGGGTCGGTCCGCAGCGTGAACGACAGCCGGCCTCCGTACTCGACGGCGGCCATGCCCACGGGCGTGCCCCGGCGCAGCGGGGCGAGCGGCTCCACGGCCACGAGCCGCCGCGGGCCGACGTGGAGCTGGCCGGTGCCGCGGTCGGTCGCTCGGGCGAGGATCCGGCCGAGGTTCGTGAACAGGGCCGTCGCGGCGGTGGTCCGGTCGCCCACCAACCGCCGGATGCCCCCGGGCAGGCAGCGGGCGGCGGCGAGCGTGAACAGCAAGGTCATGCCGAGCCCCAACCGCTTGATGAGCTGCATCTCGGCATGGAGCGAGGCGACGAGGCCGTCCGACTCGATCTCCTCCGCGCGGCGGTCGAGGAACACCATGCTCACGACGTTGGCCGCGGGCAGCCGGCGGTCGGCGGGGCGCCGCATGTTGATCGGGATCGAGAGCCGGATCACGTCGCGCGGTCTCCTCGGCATCGCCGCCGCCACCGTGTCGAGCAGGGCCTCGAGCAGCGCGGCCGACGCGACCTCGTTGAGCGATACGCCGGCCGCGGTGGCCGCCCGCCGCAGCGACCGTGCCTCGCCCGCGGAGAAGTGTGCGGTCGCCCGCTGCATGGCCTGCAGGCCTCCCGACCGGTCCTCCCGGCCCGCCGGCGCGATTCCGACCGGCCGGTGCCGGGCGAATTTCCAGACGCCCTCCAGGCCTCGCGCCTGTGCCGGCAGCATGGCGAGCAGTTTCCAGACGTCGAGCCCGTACCGGCCGCGCCGGCCCAGCAGATTCGCGTCGGGTGCATCGCCGGCCCCGGCAGCGGGATCCGCACCATGGAGTCGGGCGTCGAGGGCCGCGCACCATTCGGCGAGGAAGGCGAGCGCTCCCAGGCCGTCGCAGGCGACGTGGTGAAACTGGGCGAGGATGTCGTGCGTGCCGTCGGGGCGGTCCACGATGAACAGCCGCGCGAGCGGCCCGGTGGCGGGGTCGAGCGGCGGAATCGGCGGCAGATCGGGGGCCGAGCACGCCGCGAGCCGCTGCACGGACGGGGATTGGACGGCCACGAACCGCGGCGTGCGGCCGGGAGTGTCCTCGACGCGGCACGCGAGCAGGGGATGCCGCCGGAAGGCGACGACGGCGGCCTGCGCGACCGCCTCGGCGTCGAGCGGGCCGTCGAACGCGAAGCGGTAGAAGAACTCCATCGGGTGCGACGCGGTGTCGTCGCGCAGCATGTACTGCTCGAACGGCGTGAGCGGAAGCGGGAAGCCCATCCGACCGTCACCTCACCGCCGGCGTGGCGGCCGTCGCTTCAGGATGCCGCGACCCCCGAAGGGCTCGTCGCCCGCGTGGGCCGCCTGCCGAAGTCGCACTCGATCGCGAACTGAGACATCCGCAGCAGCGTGGGGTCGTCGAGCGGGGGGCAGGGCAGGTGGCTGGCGAGCGATTCGGTGTGCCGCCGGTCGAAGACGGGATCGTTGCGGAAGTAGCTCTGGTAGACGTCGAGTTGGCTGCGGAGGTTGTCGGCGAACCAGCGCTCGTCGCACCGATCGGGGTCGTCCGGAGAGGCGGCCACGGAAAACGTCTCGACCGCCTCCTGGATGATGCGGCCCACGGTGCGCATCGACAGGGGATCGGGGTGCGTGAGATGGTAGGTACGACCGCGGGCGCCGGGCGTCTGCACGGCGTGGGCGATCACCGCCGACACCCAGTCCACCGGGACGAAGTTCTTGCGGTCGGCCTGGTTCACCCCGATCAGCGCGAGCAGCGCGGGGCCGCTGGTCGAGCCCTTGGCGACCCGCGTGAGGAGCGTGTGACCGAGCCGCAGG
The DNA here is from genome assembly GCA_009923125.1 of Planctomycetia bacterium. GTDB lineage: Bacteria > Planctomycetota > Planctomycetia > Pirellulales > UBA1268 > RGVT01. Next base: position 7,635 of record RFUD01000028.1, on the reverse strand, counting down.
CCGGCGAAGAAGCCGTGGTAGGTGGACGTGTAGCCGGTCTCGGAATCGCCCACGATGATCGACGGGCGGTAGACCGTCGCCGACTCGAATCCCGCCTCGCGGACCATCTTCTCCGCCGCACACTTGCTGGTCTCGTAGTCGTTGCCAAAGGGCTGGCCGACGTCGAGGTCGTCCTCGAGCACGGTGCCCTCCCGCAGTCCGCAGACGTATGCCGTGGAGACGTGATGGAAGTGCTCGATGTCGGCCGCGCGGGCGAGGTCGATGGCATGCGCGGTGCCGGTGACGTTGGTGAGCCAGGGTTCGGCGGCCCGATCGGCACCGCGAAAGCTGAGCGACGCGGCGTTGTGGAGCAGGGCGGAGCAGTTCCAGTGGAGCCACTGCCGGTCCTCCTCGGCCAGGCCGCAGAAGGGCTGTGCGAGGTCACCCTCCAGGACCACGGGCCGTGGCAGGGAGGTTTCGAGCGTCTCCTCCCAGTGTCGCACGACCGCCTCCACCCGCGTCGCCGCCGACCGCTTGCGGTCGCGCCGCACGACGAGCGCCACGTTCCGGCCCGCGACGAGCAGATCGCGCACGAGATAGGAACCAAGGAGCCCGGTCCCTCCGGTGACGGCGATGAAGGGGGCGGTGTCGGAAGAGCCAGGGAGGGCAGCTGCGTTCATGCGGCTCGGCGGGAGTTTTTCGCGGGCAAAGCGGGGCAGACTACCCCTGCGTCGCGCGGCCTTCAAGGGTCCGAAAGCCCGGGCGGAAACGCGCCGAACTTGAGTGGCCGGTGGGCCGTCTCTACATTTGAAGCGGCGATTCGGAGGGTAAGCGAATTGGCCAGCGGTCTGACTCGAAATCAGATGCCCCGAAAGGGGTTGTGGGTTCGAATCCCATGCCCTCCGCCTTGGTGAGGTGGCTCAGGTCTCGGCCGGTGATCCGGGCGGTCGATCGACCTCGTCGTCGGACCGCATGGCGGGGTGCGTGCGCCGGGCCCGCATGAAGCGGATGTCGTAGCCGAGTTTGCGGATCACATCCCGCCACGAGAACGTGCGGGGAGCCTCGGCGGGCACCGCGGCCCGGAGTTTCCGCAGGCGGAGCGGCACGTCACCGACGTCGTCGTACCGCTCGCTGTGCGCCACGTAGTCGCCGGGCGGCGCGAGGAAGCCGAACGCGGGCTCCGTGAGGAGGATGTACTCCGACCCGGGGACCTCGTTCTTCAGGAGCCTGTGCAACACGATCACGTCCACGCCCGAAAGCTCGTCAAAACCCGACACCTGCGAGCGGATCGCGACGCCATAGTGGCCGATCAACTTCAACCGCAGCGCGACCATCTGCTGGCAGGCAACGCAATCGCAGATGGTGGATGACGCGAGTTCCGTGAGCTTGCGCTCGAATGCCCCGACGAACGCCTCGAGTCGCCGCCCGATGTCGGCCCCGGTCGTCTCCCAGCCGTCGGCCTGCCGGGCCGCGACCATGAAGATCGCGTCTCCTTCGAGCTTGTTCACCTCGAGCGGGAGTCGGACCTCCTCGATCACGGCGGACAGCAGGTCCGACATGATGCCGTGCGCGTGAACCCGCGACGTGCGGTTGGCGAGCATGAACCGCGTGTAGCCGCTGACGTCGGCGATGAGGAGGAGAAACTCGTCGTCCACGAGGGGTTCCGCGGCCATGCCGACAGTCTAGCTCGTCGGATGGCCGCGGATCGCCCCGGCTCACTTCTTGGCGGCGGGCCTCGCCTTGTCCTTCTTCGGCTTCATGCTCTTCTTGTCGTTCTTCTGCGAGTTGTTGCCCTTGCCCATGTGCGGGTCTCCGGTGCGGGTGTCGTCGGCCGGCCGCCATTCGGCCGGACACCCATACCATCGGCAAAAACTCCGCTCGCGTTGAGTTTGCCGCCGGAGACGGTCTGGCTCACGCGCGGTCGATGACGAGCGGGTCGGCGGCGCGGATGTCGCCGATCCGCAGTGCCGCCTTGCCCGAGAGGAGGTCGTCCACCAGCGGGCCCACGAATCCTGCCCGCCAGCCGCTCGCGAGCAGCGGCGGCCGGTCGCCGTCGTGATGGCCGAGCTTCCAGGCGAGCAGGTCGCGCATGTCGGCCGCGGTTCCCACGAGCGCCGGGGCGATCTTCTGCTTGCGGCATACGCCCGCGATCGCGGTGGCCAGGAACTGGCCGATCACGGCCAACTGCGGGGGCGGCGCACGGTGCCGCTCGCCCCCGGGCAGCTCCTCCTCCGGCAGTTCGAGGCCGCGCTGAATCGCCTCGGAGAGCCCGTTCATGATGTACTTGAGGTCCGACCGCTGCATGCCGCGGATGGCCCCGATCTGCTTCGGGTCGGCGCTCCTGCGCTTGCAGAGCTCGATCAGCAGGTCGTCTCGCAGCACCCGCTTCGGCGGCATGTCCCGGTCCTCGGCGACGCTGTCGCGCCAGTGCCAGATCTCACGGGCGATCGCCAGCTCGCGCCGCGGCAGACCACTCAGCCCCGAGATCCGCCGCCACCGCTTTCGCGAGAACGACTCCTCGACGTCGTCCTGCCAGGTGGCCATCTCCTCCTGCATCCAGGCGGTGCGGCCCGACGCGTCGAGCTTGCCCTCGAGTTTCCGCCAGAGCTGCTCGAGGTGCCGCACGTCGTCGAGCGCGTAGTCGAGCTGCGCCGGTGACAGGGGCCGCTGCCGCCAGTCGGTCCGCGTCTCCCCCTTGTTGGTCTGCACGTTGAGAAACCGGCGCACGATCGAGGCGTAGCCGGCCGGGTAGTCGTGGTCGACCAGCCCGGCCGCCACCTGGACGTCGAACAGCCGCGCCGGCCGCGCCTTGATCGCCTGCAGGATGAACCCCATCTCCTCGCGGCCGGCATGCACCACCGTCGTGCGGCCGGGGTCGGTGAGCAGCCGCCAGAATGGGTCGAGTTCTCTCACCTTGAGCGTGTCGATCACCGCCAGTACGCCGGGCGCCGCCACCTGGACGAGGCACAACTGGCTGCGATACGTGTGCTCCGACACGAACTCCGTGTCGAACGCCACGTGCGGGTGGTCGCCGAGGCGGGTCACCAGGTGCGCGAGTTGCGACTCGGTGGTGACGTGGTCGTACATGCGGGCTGGCTACGGAAGAAGGGGCCGGGGACCGAAAAACTAGAGAAACAGGAACGACATCGCGGCGAATACGGGCAGCAATACACCGAAACTGTACAGCAGGTAGCCGAAGAAGCTCGGCATCCGCACACCCGCCTGCTCGGCGATCGCCTTGACCATGAAGTTCGGCCCGTTGCCGATGTAGGTCATCGCCCCCAAGAATACGGCACCGAGGCTGATCGCGGCCAGCCGGTCCACCGCGACGTCGGCCATCGTCGCCCCGACCGCCGGGAGCGCCTGCGCGGTCTTGAAGAACACGAGGTAGGTGGGGGCGTTGTCGAGCACGCTCGACAGGGCCCCCGTGGCCCAGAAGAAGGCCCGCGCCGAGTCGATGCCGAGGCTCGCCCCGCGCTCGTGGAGCAACGCGAGCGCGGGCTGCATGCAGACGAAGATGCCGACGAACAGTGCCGCGACCTCGAGGATCGCGCCGAACGAGAAGCCGTTCCGCCGGCGCACGTCCGGCGAGCCGAGCACGATCGAGGCCGCGACGAGGGCCAGCAGCGTCGCCTCGCGGAGGAACATCCAGGGATGCCAGGCCGTGCCGGGGACCGCCTTCGACGGGTCGAGCAGTGCCACGGCGGCGATCACCGCGGCCATCAGCGGGGCGTTGGGCAGCAGCCCGCTGATGCGGAGCCGGGTGGTCTGGCTCTCGTCGCGGGCGACGTCGGGGGCCGCCTCGCGCGGATGGGCGTAGAACGTGTCCCACGCCCAGTAGATCGCCAGGAGCGTGGCGTTGGTGAACAGCCACGGCTTCCAGAGGTTCAGCGTCCAGAGGAAATCGACCCCCTCGAGATACCCGAGGAACAGCGGCGGATCCCCGATCGGCAGCAGGCAGCCGCCGCAGTTGCAGACGAGAAAGATGAAGAACACGAGCGTGTGGGCGACGTGCCGGCGCTCCCGATTGGTCTCCAGGAGCGGCCGGACGAGCAGCATGGCCGCGCCCGTGGTGCCGATGAAGCTCGCGGCGACCGCACCGATGCCGAGGAAGGCCGTGTTCACGGTCGGCGTGGCGACGAGGTCGCCCTCGATCCGCACGCCGCCGGTGATCACGTACAGCGCGAACAGGAGGACGATGAACGGGACGTATTCCGAGAGGAAGGCGTTGGCGAGCACCGCACCGGCGACGCCCCACGAAGGGCCGGACGCCGCGGGGCCGACGACCGCATGGGTGGGAAAGTGGAGGTCGACGGCGTGGCGGTGGAAGAAGAGGTAGTAGAGGAGCGTCACCAGCCCCAGGCCTCCCGCGACGAGCAGTTTGCTGGAATTGTGCTCCCACCAGTGGGACCAGCGCGGCGTGAGCGGCAGGATCGCGATCGCCGCGAGCAGCAGGCAGAACGGCAGCACCATGGCAACCGGCGGGGCGGCCCCCGCATGGTCGCCGTGCGCCGCTTGTGCGCCCACCAGCAAATCGCGACCATGTTGCGGCCAGCCGGCCACCGCGGCCACCGCGTATGCCGCGAGCAGGAGGATGATTCCCGCGAGGCAGTGCCTGGTCGCGTCGGCGGCGTGGGCGTCGTGCATGGCGAAACAGTCTCCTCGCGGCCGCCTGAGTGAGGGCACAATGTACGGCACGCCCTCGGACGGTGAAAGGACGATTTGCCCGATGGAACGGCCCGTGTCGGAGGTCTGGCTGCGCGGCAACCTGCGGCCGGCGTCGCTCCTCGTGGCGGTGGCCGTGCTCGCCGGCACGGCGCTGGCGGCGCTCGCCGCCTGGCCTGCGACGGCGTCGCTCGCGCGGCCGGCCGCGGTCGTGTATGCCCTCGTCGTGACGCCCCTGCTCGTCGTCCTCGCGCTGGCCGCCGCGCGCCCCAGGCTCTGCCGCCGCGGCGACTCGCTGCGGGTGCACCGCCGCGCGCCCCAGGCTCTGCCGCCGCGGCGACTCGCTGCGGGTGCATCTGACGCCCCTCGGCGCGCACGACGTGCCGCTCGAGTTCGTGGAGTGCTTCTTCATGGGATCGCACCTGCTGCCCGATCCCGATGGCCGCGACGATCGCCCCATGCAGCGGGTCGGGACGCTCGTGATGCGGATCGCGGAGCGGGCCACGGCCTGGCAGCATCGGCCCACGTTCGCGCCGTGGGGCACGTGGGCGGATGGGGCGATCGTGTTCGATGGCCGGTGGTGCGAGCCGCTGTCGGTCGAACTCGCGCGGCGGCTCAGCGGCCGGCTCGTGGAGGCGCGGCGGGCCGTCGCGGGCCGCCCCGGGCACGGCGGAGACGGCACGTGATCGGCCGCGGCCTGCTCGTGAGCGTGCGCGATCCGTCCGAGGTCGATGACGCGATCGCGTCCGGTGCGGCGGTGATCGACGTCAAGGAACCTGCGGCCGGTTCGCTGGGCGCGGCGGAAGCCGCGACGGTCGCCGCGGTCGCTCACCGCGTGGGGGGCCGCGTTCCCTGGACGATGGCGGCCGGAGAGTTGGCGGACGGACTCGACGCGATCACGGCCCTCGTGTCGGCGGTGGCGTCGTCGCCGGGGCCGCGGCATCCGGGCCCGAACGCGGCCAAGGCGGGGCTCGCCGGGATGGCCGGCCGCGACTGGCGCGGCGGGCTCGAGCGGCTGGCGGCCGTGCTCCCGGCAGACTGCGTGCACGTGGCCGTGGGCTACGCCGACTTCGACCGTGTGGCGGCCCCCGTGCCGACCGAGGTGATCGAGGTCGCCGGCCGGATCGGCTGCGGCATGATCCTCATCGACACCGCCGACAAGCGGGGCCCCGGCCTGTTCGGAGTGCGGACGGCCACTGAACTCGCCGACTGGGTCGCGCTCGCCCGGGCGCGCGGGCTGGGGGTGGCGCTCGCCGGCCGCCTGACCCTCGCCGACATTCGCCGCGCCGCGCGGCTGGAGCCCGATCTGGTGGCGGTCCGTTCGGCGGTCTGCTCCAATCGAGCGGAGCAGTCGGGTTGGGCGGCCGGGCCGCGCGACCCGCGGCTGGGCCGCATCGATCCCGACCTGGTGTCCGCCGCCGTGGAGGCCGCCCGTCCTTCTGCCGCAGGAGCATCGACATGAGACCGCTGGAAGTCCGGATCCCCCACCAACTTCCCCCGGCGGAGGTCCGGCGCCGGCTCGACGAGGCGGTCGTCAGGGCACGCACCCAGTACTCCGACACGGTGGGCCCGATCGACGCGTCGTGGGAGACCGACGAGCGGCTGAGGGTGCGGCTGGCCACGATGGGAATGGACTTCGACGGCAGCGTCGAGGTGTTCTCCGAGGAACTGCTCGTGACGCTCGTCCTGCCGGGCATGGCCTCGCTGTTCGCCGGCCGGATCCGCTCGGGCATCGAGGAACGATTGGGAGGATTGTTGGGGTCGCAGCAGGCGTAGCGGCGACACGCCACACCGCGGCTTCGCGGTGCCGATGCTGTGGTTGGCGACGAGGGTGCCCTCGAGCCGCGCCGCAGGCTTGTCCCCGGACGTTGTGATGACCGCTCGACCCAGCCACTTCCACCGCCGGCTCGTCCGCAGCCTCGCCTGTTTGGCGGTCGGCTGCCTCGCCGTCTGGCCGCAGGGCCCGGCGGCCCGCGCCGAGGCGCGGCAGTCCGGGGTCGTGGGGATTCCCGAGGACGACCCCTTCGCCGACGAACTCAATCCGTTCGGCACCGGCAAACAGCCGGCCCGCCCGACGGCCCCGGCGGCGCCGAGCCCCTCGCCGCCCGTGAAGCTCCCCGTCCCGTTTCCCGAGCGCACGATGCCGGGCGATCCGGCGGAACGGCCGCCCGCGCGGCGCGAGACACCTCGACCGCCATCCCGTCCGGACGTCGATCCCGACCTGCGCGGGCTGGCGCCGTTCCCGGAGGCGGAGGCGCAGTCGCAGGAAGACACACGCTCGCCCGCCGAGGAACTGCTCGTCGAGGCCGAGAAACTGTCCCGTGCCGGCAAACTCGAAGCGGCGCGGGATACCCTGCGGAAGGCGGTGGCGCTCGATCCCAAGCTCGCGGTGGGGCATCTCGCACTCGGCGTGATCAGCCGCCGGCTGGGCGATTTTCGTGGCTCCGTCGATGCCTGCTCCGCGGGGCTCGCCGTCGATCCCCAGAATCCTGAGCTCTTCCTGCGGCGCGGGATCGCGTGGTTTCACCTCGGGCTGCACGGAATCGCGCTCGAGGATTTCGAGGATGCCGCCGGCATCGCCTACGACGATCCGCGTCCGGAACTGTGGCGCGGCCTCGCCCTCATCGAACTGGATCGGCCGCTCGAGGCGATCAACGCCTACGCATCGGCGATCCGCCGCGACCGCGCGTTCATGATCGCGTACCTCAACCGGGGACTCGCCTATCTCTCGACGGGTGAGCCGCGCAAGGCGGAGTTCGACTTCGACCTGGCGATCCGCCACAACCCGCGGGACGTCCGCGCATGGTTCAACCGCGGCGTGGCCCAGGCCGCACAGGGCCGGTATGGCGACGCGGTCGAGTCCTACTCCGCCGCGCTCGATCTCGACCCGCGGCACGAGCCGTCGCGGCTCAATCGCGCCGCCGCCGAGCGGATGATCAGGGGGCAGCGGCGCTGATCGTGAGCGTCCGGCCCTCGATCCGCCAGCCGAGG
>RFUD01000270.1 GCA_009923125.1 Planctomycetia bacterium | reverse complement strand
CTGCGGCACGTCCTTCGGCGGCTTGGGCAGCTTCTCGCCGAGGATCGTCTCGTAGAGCCAGTTTCCCCGCAGGATCGGGCTCGTCCGGGAGGCGCCGGCCTGCGTCGACAGCGTCGTCGCCAGCCCGAGGATGCCGCCGCGGCCGTGCTTCCGCACTCCCTCCACGCGCCGCCATTCGGGGCCGGTCACGCCCTCCAGCCCATAATGCTTCGCGAGCGACTCGTTCAGGAATGTGTGGTCAGCGTCGACGAGCGAGAGGATCGAACGATCGTTCCTGAAGAAGTCGTCGAGAAACCGGATCGTCTCCTCCTCCATGTCGGCCCGCAGGCCGGCGAACGTGGGAAACAGTTCCGCGTTCTTCTCGTCGATCGATGAAAAGCCGTGGACGTGGAGCCACTGCGTGCCGAACTCCTCCGCGAGGCGGCGTGCCGCCGGGGCGGCGAGCATGCGGCGCGTCTGCGACACGAGCACCGAGTCGTCATGGAGCCGGCCGGCCGCCGCCACGGACGCCAGATCCGCATCGGGCAGGCTCGACCAGAGGAAGTAGGAGAGCCGCGTCGCGAGTTCGTAGTCACTTACGGGCTTCGGGGCCGTGCCCGGCCCGGCGGTCTCGAGCTTGTAGAGAAACTCGGGAGCAACGAGCACGTGGGCCAGCATCGTGCGGATCGCCTCCTCGTGGGGAATCTCTTTCCGCCGCAGCGTTCCGTAGAGCGTGCGCAGCCTCGCCTCCTCGGCGGGCTCGAGCGGCCGACGAAACGCACGGGCCGCAAACGTCACGACCGCATCGACGTGCCGCGGCTCCACCCCCACCATGCGCGTGCGAAACGCCTCGGCCCGGCCAGCGATCACGGGAATCATGGCTTGAAATGGACTGGCGACGTCGGTTTTCGTCTGCGACATGAAATCGACGAGTTGCTCGAAGGCGTCCTGCAGTTCGAGTGGCTCCTTGGCCACGAACAGGAGCTCGTCCCAGAGCCGGTCGAGCTCTGCCGTCTCGGTGTCATTGAGCATCAGCCGCCGTAGATGGTCGTCCTCGTGGTAGAAGAGGTTGAGCGTCACGACCTCATCGACCGGCACGATCCGCCCGTAACACATCGCTTTCGGAAAGATATCGCGAAATCCGTCGAGCCCACGGCTGAACCGCTCCCACGCCGGCGACGATTCATTCGCTACGATCGCAGCGTCGGCAGAGAAGGATGTGGCCGGTGCCGGCCCGATCCCCACCCACGGCTGGATGCTGGCCTCCGGACCGGCGTCCTTCGCGACGAGCGCCGTCGTCACGAGTTCGCAGCCGTCAGCGAGGGCTCGAGGAATCTCGAAGGTGAACGCAGCGGGCGGGCGGCAACACAAGTCATCCGCACTCACGCCGCCAACCGCCGGGCCGTCGGGATGACGGCCGAAGAGCGTCGGGTCGAGGCCGACCGTGGCCCTCTCGGCTTCCGCCGTCATCTCCCCCGTGCGCACGACGTCGGCCAAGAGCCTTGCGAGCAGCGGTCCGGTCGGCGCCAACAGCATCCGCGTGAGTGCTCCGTCGGGAGACGCGTCGGCGGGCTCGCGGGGGCTCACGAGAAGCGTCGCGATCTCGGCCGCGATGGCGCCCCGGGCGGCGTCGTCCGGCGCCGCCATCCACCGGGCCAGGCTCGAACCTCCCGGGATCAGCCACTCGGCATCGCGGAGATCGGGCTCGCTGCCGAAGTGCCAGACGTCGGCCCGGCCGTGCGAGTCGGGATGCGGGTTGGCCGCGAGGAGATCGCCCGAGCAATCCCTGCCGAGGTCCCATGCCTGCGCTGCACCGCCGTCACCGGCGCTGGCCGTGATCGTCAGATCGATCGCGGTCGAGTCGCATGCGTGGCTGCCGTCCCGGGAGCCGACCGCGAGGCAGAGCATGTCGCCCTCGCGCACCGCGATCGAATCCAACGGCCCGATCGGCTTGCGGGCGGGATTGTCGTTCACGGCCCGTGCGAGCGACTGCCGCGATGACCCACGGCGCACCTGCACGTCCCACGACACGCCGTTGCCGCACACTGAATGCGCCAGCTGCACGCCCCCCTCGACCCGCACCCGACCGGTGATCGGACTCCGCCAGCCGACGACCACCCGCTGTTCCGGGGCCGGATGCACCACGATCCCGTGGGGCCGCATGGTCTGCGGAATCTGCACCTCCTGATCGGAGGAGTTGGCGAACACGCCAAGGGCCCGGGGCCCCTGCCAGCCGCCGACGAAGTGCCAGCCACCGGCCCCCGAATTTTTTTCCGTGAGCAGCGTCTCGATGGACGCGATCGGAGGCCCCAGACCGAGAACCTCGAACCAGCCCGCGAGTAGCCTCGGATCAACGCCGCGGCCGGCGGCGACCCGTTGGACAAACTCGGCGTCGCGAGGCTCGGTACTCGACGCAAGCGTCTCTGCGACGCCGGCGAGGCAGGCCGCAGCCGTCTCCGAAACGAGCTTCCGGGACCGCTCGAGTGCCACCGCGTAGGCGCGGGTCGCCGCGAGTGGCAGATCGGCCCGGCCCGCTGCCACGAGCCGCGGCGTCTTGAACACGACGACGTCGTCCGCGTTGCGGTCGCCCGCGTCACCCACCGCGAGATGCAGCGTAACGGTGGGCGACGAATCACCTGTCGCCGCCGGTGGGATCTTCACGCGGAAGGCCTGCTGCTGAACGAGGGGCGATTTGGCTTCCTGCCAGGATGCGGGACCGTCCGGCTTGCCGAGATGGCGGCCGATCTGGCCCACGGCGTTGAACTTCCACACAGCGTTCTGCCAGCGGCCGATCTCCGCCGCGAGCGTGGATGCATCGCCGGGCTTGGACGTCCGCCACTGTCGGCGCACATGGTCGAGGAGCGACGCGTCGGAATCAGCCGCCGAGAGCGTCTTCCAGAGCGTGGCGAGATATCTCGAAGATATCCCCCGGTCGCGGGCGACGGCTTGGATCGTCGCGGCATCCACGGTGGGCTTTTCGCGCAGGTCGAGCGTCGCCGCGACGTAGGCCTCGACGGGAAGAAAACCCTCCGTGCCGATGTCGAGTGTGATGCCGTGCTGCACCGTCGTCTGGGTCGCCCGCGCCTCGGCGCTGAGCGGCTGCGTGAAGCGCGAATAAAACGCCTTGAGGCGGGCGAGCCACTCGTCGGCGAAGTCGCGGCGCGAGTCGCCGGCGGAAAACTCGATCCGATCAGGAAGCAGTACGGCATGGGTGGCGATTGCCTTGGCCGCATCGAGATACTTCGTGGCGAGGCTCGGCGACATCACGAGCGACTGGCCCGTGTTCGTGAATCCCTCCCCCGCCCCGCCGTCGGCCGGGAACTCCCGCGCGGGGTCGAGCGATGCGACGCCGGTGAGGTCACGAACTGTGTGCGTGTATTCCGCGTTGTTGAGCCGGCGGAGCACCACCCGCCCGGGATCTCCGGCACGCGCGTTGGCCTCGGCCGCCAGAAAAGTCTTCAGCCAGTCGTCGAGGCTCTGCCGCTCGGCGTTGGTCGGCTGGTCGGACTCCTGCGGCGGCATCTGGCCGGTCTCCACCATCTCCGCCACGCGCTGCACGAGCTTCGGATGGGTGCGCAGGGCGTCGAGGCCGTCGAGCGCGGCGAGATCGACTTCTCCTTCGGCTCCCGGGCCGGCGTGGCAGTCGACGCAGTAGCGGGACACGAGCAGCCGAACCGCCTCATAGCCCCCCGCCCCCGAGGCCTGCCGCTTCGCGAGGGCGTCGATCTCGTCGATCGTGAACCGGATACTCACGATCGAGCAGCCGACGTCGGCCTCACGGTAGTTGGCGTAGGTCGTGGCCACGATCGTGCCGTCGGGCAGAAGATGGATGCCGGGATAGAAGCCGTCCTTGAACGTGTT
>RFUD01000269.1 GCA_009923125.1 Planctomycetia bacterium | reverse complement strand
CTGGCAATCTTCAATTCCGTGCGAAGCATATCGAATCTCCTCAAAAGCGCTCTTGCGCGCGCCATAGGGATCATTCGAGGTCGTGCGCAGGCCCCCCTAAGGGCCAAGTGGCTCCAGAAAAAACCGCTTAGTGCCCCTTGCCGCAGCCATGGTTGGCAAGATCGCCAAGATCGCTCGTCTCGATCTGCACCGTGGCGTGGCAGATCGCGAAGCGCTGAGCGAGCGTTTGGGAGAGGTCGCCCAGGAAACCATCGCCGGGATGGCCTGCGGGCATCACGAGATGCGCCGTCATGGCGGTTTCGGTGGTGCTCATCGGCCAGATGTGGAGATCGTGGACCGCGCTCACGCCGGGCAGCGCGGCAAGGTGTTGCTCGACCGCATCGCCATTGATCGAGGCGGGTACGCCGTGGAGCCCCATCTTGAGCGAGTCCTTGGCGAGCGTCCAGCCGTATTTTCGTCCGTCCGGCAGCGGCGTGTGATCCACCGGATAGCCGCAGGAACGCAGGAAGTCACAGTCACGACGCAGCGTTCGTGGAGAGAGCCTGGCGAGGCCGAGCCGGTCCTTGATCGCGGCGATCACCGCCTGATCGTCGAGCGGTTGATGGGCGGCCGAGAGCAGTTCGAGAAGCGCGAAGATCCGGAGAAACTGTTCGTGGCGGGCGAAGTTGCGCGGCATGCTGGACAGGTTTTCTCGGGCCAAAACGCTCGGAACGGCCGGGTGCCGATCGGCGGGGCATCCAGCCTGCCGATCGTTCCGCCAGTCATATGTCGGCAGCGGTGGATCGACTTCCGGCCGCACGCTGCGGTCGATGCCAGTTTTTCCACTGCGTCTCGGCACCCTTGGTCAACACGCCCGCACAATCTACCCCGCTTCATGCTGCGCCCCTCCCTCGCTGTGCGGGGCACGCCGTGCCCAAGGCGACCGACCAGACCTCGGCCGCATCCACGAGCCGATCGATCATCGACGCCAGCTGCAGCGGCCCGAGCGCCCCGTCTTCGACCGCCGTCTCGACGACCAGCCGCAGGTCGTCGAAGTCGGCGTCGAACTCGGCCGACACGAGCGGCGTATCGGCCGCCAGGCGGCAGGCCGCCAGGCACAGCGTCGCCGGGTCGCCCCCGGTCTCGAACGCCCGCCGCAGGCAGAGCCTGACGCGCCGACCGTGGTCCGGCGCCTCCAGGCCGATGACGGCCAGTTTCTCGTCACGGCGATTCCGGTAGCGGTGCGTGACGAGCACCACCCGGATCACCTCCTGCTCGGCATCGACATGATGCCGCACACCCTGCTGCGCGAGCAGCCGGGCGCATTCCGCGATCGACGTGGACATCGGAGGACTCCTTTCCTCGTGAGATTTCCCGCTTGAAAACGCTGATTCACCAGACCGGGGCACCGGCAGCCTTCCTTGACGACCCCCCCCCCGCGTTAGGTATACGCTCTCCGACGAGGAGCCTTGCGCCGCGCCGAAAAACTTTTTCCCTCTCGGGAAGGACCAACCGTGCCGTCGCCACCGCCATGATCAAAAATTCGGCCGGGTTTGAGGACCACGGAAGGACCACCTTGGCTGCACGCGTGGGGGAGCAGATCGAGCAGGCGTGTGCCCCAGGCCATCCGGTCGCCCGCTGCCTGCTCGCCTGGCAGGAGACGGCGCACGAGGCGTGGCTCGAGCGTGTCGTCACCTCGACGACCGACCACCTCCGGCGGGTCGCCCGCCGCGTGCTGCAGCGGCATCGGGTGCATGACTGGTCGGCGGTGGACGATGCGCTCTCGCTCGCGCTCGATCACCTGCGCCGGCTGCCCGTCCACGACGCGGATGGCCGGGCCGTGGCCCGGTTCGACACGGCGCGTCGTCCCCGCAGCGGTGATGGCGACTCGGGCATCTCATACCTCACGTGGCTCGTCCGCGAGCGGAGCCTCGACGTGGTGCGCCAGCGCCGGCGGCAGGCGGCCAGAGACCTGCGATTCGCGGAGGAAGGCGAGGCCGCGACGCCGAGCGAACCGGCTTTCGATGCCGATCAGGCCGCACGGCTGCGCGAGGCGGTCGGCCGGCTCGAGCCACGACAGCGGGCGGTGGTCGAGCTGCTGCTCGACGGGAAGAGCCAGACGGCGATCGCCCACCTGCTCGACGTGTGCGAGGGCACGGTGTCGCGGCTGCGCACCCGCGCGATCGCCGAATTGCGCGGGATGATGGGGTGACTCAGCCGAACACGACCGTCCGCCGGCCGTGGAGGAACACCCGCTCCTCGAGCACGAGCCTGACCGCGCGGGCGAGCACGAGCTTCTCCACGTCGCGGCCCGCCTGGGCCATCCGCTCCGGCGTGAAGGTGTGGTCCACGGGCGTCACGTCCTGGGCGATGATCGGCCCGTCGTCGAGTTCGGCGGTCACGAAATGCGCCGTCGCGCCGATCAGCTTCACGCCGCGGCCAAAGGCCTGCCGATACGGGCTCGCCCCCGCGAACGCCGGCAGGAACGAGTGGTGGATGTTCACGATCCTGTTCGGCCGACGCTCGATGAACCTCTCCGACAACACCCGCATGTAGCGGGCGAGCACGACGTATTCCGGGGCGTAGCCGTCGATCACGCGTTGGAGCTCGGCCTCCTGGGCCTCCCGCGACACGCCCTCGTGCGGCACGTGGTGAAAGGGCACGCCGAACCGCTCGACGAGCGGGCGCAACACGTCGTGGTTGCTGGCGATGGCCACGATCCGGCCCGGCAGTTCGCCGCAGGCGTCGAGCAGCAGGAGCTCGCCGAGACAGTGTGGCTCGCGGGTGGCGCACACGACGATCGGCCGCCGCTCCATCCGCGTCACCCGCACGCGGGCGGCGGACGGCAGCACGGCCGCGAGGCCGCGCTCCAGGTCCGCCCCGGCGGCTTCGCCGTCGGCCGGCACGACCTCCGCCCGGAAGAAAAAGTGGCCGGCGTTCGTGTCCACGAATTCGTGGTTGGCCTCGATGTTGAGGCGGCGTGCCTGGAGCACGCCCGTGATCCGGTGGATCAGCCCGACCTCGTCGGGGCAATCGACCAGCACGATCGACCTCGGCGCCGACCCGCTCACGCCGGCACCCAGGCGAGCACGACCTCGTCGATCGAGATGTCGGTCTTGCGGGCGGGCACGTCGATCGTCTCGAGCACGACCCGCGCCGGGTCGGCGTCGACCCGAATCCGCTCGAGCTCCGCCTCCACCTCCTCCTCGAGGGCCGACCGCCGGTCCTCCAGCGTCGCCAGGCTCTCCTCCGCGTGGGCGACGTCGGCCTGCTGCCGGGCCGCGCGGCTCGCCGACCGCATGCTCGTGGCCGCCTTGCCGATCGTGGTGGAGCTGGCCATCTTGCGGCCGAGCAGGGCCCCGAGCACCGCCGAACCGATCGACACGTAGGTCTGCAGCGACTGGTTCTTGGCCTCGGCCTTCTCGCGTTCCACCTTCTGCCGCGCCCGGTCGATGCGATCGGTGAGCGTGGCGATCTTCTGCGCATAGCGGCCGCGCACGTCGTCGAGCTGCTCGTCGCGCCACTCCTTGGCCCGCTGGGCGATCCGCAGGCGGAAGTCGGCCTCCGTCTCGCCCGGCCGCGACACCGCGTCGAGGTCGGGGGCCGAGAACACGACGAGCTTCGCGGTGCGGGCCAGGTGTCCCTTGAGTGCCGTCGCGAGGGCCGCGTAGCCCTTCGGGCCGGCGAGCGCCGCGGGCAGCCTGCCGAACGATCCGGCCCGGGGAGCGGGCTCGACTTCGGGCGGCTCCGGCAGCGTTTCCGCCGCCTCCCAGGCCGACTCGCCGACCGAGTCTCCCGCCGGCGCCAGGCAGATCAGCTCGCGATCGACGTCGATCCGCGCGGCCGCCTTGGCGTAGCGGACGCGGGCCCGGCCGAGGA
>RFUD01000268.1 GCA_009923125.1 Planctomycetia bacterium | reverse complement strand
TCGCCGGTGACGATGCCCGTGGCCCGGATGCCGCGCAGCCGCATCAACGTCACGAGCGACATGGCGCAGTAGGGGCTGCCGCCGGGCGAGTCGAAGTAGATCGTGCAGGCGCCGCCCGGCTCGATGCCGAGGAGGCGGTCGGTCATGTCGGCCTCGTTGTCGGTGAGGTCGCCGACGAGCGCGATCTCGACCGGCCCACGCCGCTCGTCCTCGGGGGGCTCCGGTTGCTGGTGGGGCTTGTCGCGACGTGCCATGATGGTCGCCAGCGTAAGATCGCACCCTGATCACGGCAAGTTCGACGGCAAACCGGAGTCAACGCATGGGCATCGAAGCGTTCTGCCCCAACGGACACCGGATCAAGGTCAAGGAGTCGCTGGCGGGCCGCCGGGGCCTGTGTCCGACATGCGGCGCGAAGTTCCGGATTCCCGAAATTGCTGTCGGCGCCGCTGCCGAAGTGCCCGGGCTGCCGACCGCACGGCTGCTCGACGTGGCCCCGGATGTCGTCGCGTCGCTGCCGCGGGTGCTGCCGTACGGGGCTCCCGACACGCCGTCGCCGGCCCCCTCGTCAGGCTTCGCTCCGCCGCCGGCCCCCGTGACCATCGCGTCTCCCGTCGAGCTGGCGGCACCACCTCCCGCCCTCCATCCGGTGTTGGCGGAGCGACCCGAGTTGCGGTGGTGCATCGCCTTCCCGGGCGGGGACCCCACCGAACCACTGCCTCCGGAGTCGATGCAGGCCTGGCTCGAATCGGGCCAGGCGGAAGGCACCGAGGTCGTGTGGCGGTCCGACTGGCCCGAGTGGCGGCCGGCCCGGGATGTGTTCGGGGACGTGCTCGGCTGAGGGCGCTACGCCCCCCCGGTTCCGGCCCGGCTATCCGCGATAGTCCCCGTGGCATGTATCGCACGACTTCTTGACCGCGCCGACGGCCGCGCGGGCGGCATCGTAGTCGCCCTTGAGCGCCGCCTCGCGGGCCTGGAGTGCGGCGTCGCGCATCGCGGCCGCGTAGCCACGGTAGGTGTCGTCGTCGTGGTACTCGTAGGCGGGCCGCTGGATGACCTCGCCGATCACGGCCACCAGTTCCACCTCGTGCAGCAGTTTCTCGACCTGCCTGTTGAATTCCTCCTTCGAGGCCGTCGCGGCCGCGGCGAGGCTGTCGGCGGCCTCGAGCCGCGCCATCAGGGGCGGCCGGCCGGCCACCTGGCTCCACGCAAAGTCCCCTTCCCGCTCCGCCTTCGACTCCACGCCGCTGCCGTCGAGCAGCGCGGACAGGTCGTCGACCCGGGCCTTCGCCTCGTTGAACGACTGGGCCGTGCCCACCTTGCAATTGACCGCCACCCGCGCGAACAGGTCGCGGACCTGTTCCGCATCCTTCTTCCAGCGGACGTCACCGTCGTGCTCGGCGATCACGGCGAAGGCGAGCGCGATGGCGCTGAACCCCACACGTGCCTCATCGTAGCCCCCCCCTTTGAAATCGGAGGCCGACGCGACGGCGGCGGTGACCCGCGACTTCATCTCCTTGATCTCGTCGATGAGCGTGTCTGGCGAGACGAGACCCGACCACCGGAAGCCCCCCGGGGCGTTCGGCGTGGTGGCGGCCGCGGTCGGAGGAGAGACGTCGGTGGCCACCGGCCGCACGGCCGCCGCCGTGGCGAAGTTCGGCCGTTCTCCCTCGAGGGTCGCGAACGCGTCGTCGAAGAACACGCCTTCGGTCGCCTTGTCCCACGTGGTCGGCGGCTGTGCCCGCGTGCGCGTCACCGGCCGATCGCGATCTCGTCGCAGCGGCGCGGCCCAGGAAGACGTCATCGGGGCGATGATCATCGCGCCGACGCACGTGAGGCTGAACGCGGTGCGTGTCAGGCGTGTCAACCGTTTTATGGAGGTCATGGGGGTCATGGGGGTCATAAGGGTCATGGAGGTCATGGATCCGTGGAGTCCATCGCGGCCGCGGCACGGAATGGCCGCCGGGCGGAGGCTCAGGCACTCTCGGGATTCTACGAACCCCCGGCAAAAACGCCTCCCGGCCGTGCTTGAGGCGATGCTGTTGGGCCGTTTTTCGGCTTGACGTCGCCGGTCGTTCCCTTCACCTTCCCGCCCCCGCCGGCCGTGCCAAGGCACCACCCCCGCGGCCGCGAACACTCGATCTTCATGCATCGCCATGTGGAGTCAGCCCCGATGACCATTCCCTCGTTCCAGCCATTCCCCCCTTCCCATCCCTTGCCCCCACGCACGGACCGCACCTGGACCCTCTGGCTGGCCTGCTTCGTCGCCGGTTGCGGCATGGTGGCCATGCTCGGCACCACCGGGTGCTCGGCAGCCGGTTCGTCCGGCGGAGCCAACGTGGAGCCGGCGAAGACGGCCGTGGTGACGTTTCTGGACGCGATCAAGCGCGGCGACGAGGCTGCGGCGAGCGGCATGTTGACGAAGGTCGCGCGGGCCAAGACGCAGGAACTCGGGCTCTCGGTGGCGCCCCCGGTGGCCCCCACGGCCACGTATTCGATCCGGGAATGTGAGCTCGTGGGCGACGAGGGCGATCTCGTGCATGTGGGCACGACGTGGACCGACACCGATGCCGACGGCTTTACGAGCACCGACAACGTCGTCTGGGTGGTGCGACTCGATCCCGAGGGATGGCGGGTCGTGGGCATGGCGATGCGGATTTTCGAGGACCTCCCGCCCCTGCTCCTCAACTTCGAGGATCCCGAGGACATGCTGGCCAAGCAGGACATGGTCGCCTCGGAATTACAGAAGCGGGCCCAGCAGGCGGCTGCCAAGGGGCAGGCGGAGACCCGCACGGCCAGCGGCACAGTCCCCACGACGAAGTGACGAATCGGCTATCGCCGCCCGCGACGCCTTCGCGCTCCGCGTGAACTCCTGACGAGTATCGCTCGCCGGGGAGCCGCGGGCGGCCGTTTTCCGGGCCGACGCGGGCGACCGCTCTGCGGCTTGACAGCAGGGCACCTCCGGTTAGCCTTATTGCCCAGATTCCCCAGGTGGCAATCTTTCGCCAACCGTCAGCGCTTCCAGGGGAGTGCTGCCGGTTGCCAGAGGGTGTCCGGCCTGGGACTGGATGAGATTCGTCTGCTGCGGTCCGGTGGCCGTCCCGGATCGGGGTTGTTTCGTGACGGCTTCTGGAACGCGTGACGCGTTGGTTTCCCTTTTTCGGAGGAATGAAATGAAGCGTTTTCTCGGATTCGCGGTTGCGATGTTTTTCGCCCTCGTGGCCATCGCCCTCGTCGGCGGTGACTCGGGTGCGGTTGCCGGCCACGGCTGCCACGGCCGTGCCCGCCATCACCGTTGCCACGGTGGTCTTCTGGCTCGCCTGCACGCCAAGCACGCCAAGTGCCACGGTGCGGCTGCCCCGGCTGCCGACTGCGGCAGCTGCGGCGGTGAAGTCGCCGCGAGCGACTGCGGCAGCTGCGGTGGCGAAGTCGCCAGCGATTGCGGCAGCTGCGGCGGCGAAGTCGCCGACAGCGGGTGCAGCAGCTGCGGTGGCGGTGAGGTCGTCGGCGGCTGCGCCGGCGGTGCCTGCGGTGGTGAAGGCGTGATCTCGGAAGGCGTGCCGACCGAGGCCGCCGCTCCGGCCGCTCCCGCTGCCCCGGCCGCTCCCGCGGCTCCGGCTTCGGGCACCTGATCCGCTTGCTCTGATTCGTGCCGCCCGCCCTGAGGCGGTGAACGAGCGATCATGAACAGCCGAGGCCTCCCTCACGGGAGGCCTCGGTTTTTTTCTGACCCGCTGACCGCTGCATCGAAGATCAATCGAGGATCAATCACGGAGCGGGCGAAGGGGCCGGCGGCGGATCGGCAGGAGCCTGCTGTGGTGGCTGGGCGAGCCTGCGAAGCAGCCGGCCTCCGCGCCGCAGCGGTGGGGGTGGAGCCGCGGC
>RFUD01000267.1 GCA_009923125.1 Planctomycetia bacterium | reverse complement strand
TCGAGCGGGCTGTGGGAGCGAGCGCAGCCATGGATGGCGAAAGCGAAGCGGACACGCAGAGAGCCGAGGCCTGGAGGGCCGAGGCGAGCGTCAAGCGAGAGGGCGTGGGCAGTCACGAGCCGGCGCTAGTGAGTTGGTCCTGGCAGCCGTATATGCCGCTTTCCTGTATTTCATTCACCTTTCAATGGTGTTTACGCCCATGCATTCAACCACCGCCGCCGAACCGCCTGCCGACCCGCATCTCTGGCTCGAGGACGTGACGGGGGAGAAGCAACTCGCGTGGGTGCGCGAGCGGAACGCGGAGAGCGTGCGGTCGCTCGCCGAGTCGGACGATTTCAAGCGGCTCGAGTCGCGGCTGCTCGGAATCCTCGACTCGAAGGAGCGGATCCCGATGGTGTCGAAGATCGGGAATCGGCTCTACAACTTCTGGCGCGACGCGAAACATCCGAAGGGCATCTGGCGGCGGACCACGCCGGAGGAATACAGGAAGGCCGAGCCGGCGTGGGAGACCGTCCTCGACCTCGACGCCCTCGCCGCGGCCGAACACGAAAACTGGGTCTGGCACGGGGCGACGGTGCTCGAGCCGGAGGACCGCCTGTGCCTCGTGTCGCTCTCCCGGGGCGGCGCCGACGCCGACGTCGTCCGCGAGTTCGACCTCGAGACCCGCCGGTTCGTCACCGATGGCTTCAGCCTGCCCGAGGCCAAGAGCCGCGTGGCGTGGCGCGACCGTGAGAGCCTGTTCGTGGCCACCGACTTCGGCCCCGGCTCGCTCACCACCTCGGGCTACCCGCGGACGGTGCGCGAATGGCGGCGGGGCACGCCGCTCGCCGACGCGGCCGTCGTGTTCGAGGGACAGGCCGACGACATGAGCGTGGGGGCGTATCGCGACCTCACCCCCGGGTTCGAGCGCGACTTCGTGACCCGACAGGTCACGTTTTGGACGAACGAGCTGTTGCTGCGCCGCGACGGGAAACTCGTGAAGGTCGAGAAGCCCGACGACGCCAACGCCGCCGTGCACCGCGAGTGGCTGCTCGTCGAACTGCGGAGCGACTGGGAAGTCGATGGAAGGACGTACGGGGCCGGCAGCCTCCTGGCCGCCGACTTCGACGGTTTCCTCGCGGGCCGCCGCGAACTGCACGTGCTGTTCGAGCCCACGGACCGCTCGTCGCTCGTGGCCTGGGCCGGCACCCGGCATCACGTCCTGATCACCACGCTCGACGATGTGCGCAGCCGCGTTGACGCGGCCACGTTCGTCGATCGGACATGGCACCGACAACCACTGGCCGGCGTCCCCGAGTCCGGCACCGCTTCCGCGACGCCGGTGGACGAGATGGAATCGGACGACTGCTGGCTCGTGACGTCGAGCCCGCTCCAGCCGTCCACGTTGTCCATCCGCTCCGCCTCGACGCCGGCGACGCCCCCGACGCGACTCAAGCAGACACCGGCATTCTTCGACGTGACCGGCCTGGAGGTGTCGCAGCACGAGGCCGTGTCGGCCGACGGCACACGGATTCCGTATTTTCAGATCGGGCCGGCCGACGTCCCGCTCGACGGCTCGACGCCGACACTCCTCTACGGCTACGGCGGCTTCGAGATTCCGCTCGTGCCCGGCTACAACGCCATCTCGGGCTCCGCCTGGCTGGAGAAGGGCCGCGTCTACGTGATCGCCAACATCCGCGGCGGCGGCGAATTCGGGCCACGGTGGCACCAGGCGGCGCTCAAGGAAAAACGGCCTCGCGCCTACGAAGACTTCATCGCCGTGGCCGAGGACCTCGTGCGCCGGAAGGTCACGTCATCGCGCCATCTCGGCATCATGGGGGGCAGCAACGGCGGCCTGCTCGTCGGCAACATGTACACCCTGCGGCCGGATCTCTTCGGGGCGGTCGTCTGCCAGGTGCCGCTGCTCGACATGCGGCGGTTCAACCGCCTGCTCGCCGGCGCGAGCTGGATGGGGGAGTACGGCGACCCCGACAAGCCGGAGGAGTGGGCCTTCATTCGGGGGTTCTCGCCCTACCACAACGTCGATGGGGCGAAGACGTATCCGCCGATCCTGATCACGACGAGCACCCGCGACGACCGCGTGCATCCCGGGCACGCCCGCAAGATGACGGCCCTGCTCAGGGAGCGGGGCAAGGAGGTGCTGTACTACGAGAACATCGAGGGTGGCCACGGCGGTGCGGCCGACAACAGGCAGCGGGCGTTCATGGACGCGCTGGGCTGGACGTTCCTCGACCACCGCCTGAAGTGACAGGGCGTCATTTCCCCGCCCTGCCGGCCATACGACATCGATCGCTGCAGTAGCGGACCTGCTCCCAGCACCGCTCCCACTTTTTCCGCCAGGTGAACGGCCGCCCGCAGGCCGCGCAGGATTTCTGCGGCAGATGGGCCTTGCTGCGGCTCATGCCGTCGTGGCGGCCCATCCCGGCGGCTCCGGCAGGCGACTGCCCCTTCCCGCGGGCGGCGGGCCGGCGCCCGGCGCGATCGCCCGGAATGCCTCCACGAGCATGACGAGCGCGAGCGTGAGGAGCACGAGCCCCGCCCAGGGCACCGGATCGGCGGGCAGCGTGAAGCCACCTCCGGCCCTGAATCTCGGCAGCGTCATGCTCGCGAGCGCCCACGTGCTCATCACATACATGAACAGCGTCGGCACCCCGGTCACGAGCCATACCCATGCGGCCCGCCGCGTCCTCCACAGCCACACCGTCACGCCGAGGAGCGTGAGCGCCGCGAGCAGTTGATTGCTCGCGCCGAACAGGCTCCAGAACGTCTTCCACACCGGTACTGCGTTGCCGTTGCCGTCGACCTGCGGCCTGAGCAGAAACAGCATCGGCACCCCGGCCGTGAGCGCCGTGCCCAGCCAGCCGCCGGCCCGGCCGGAGAGGCCCGTCAGCTCCTGCACGATGTAGCGGCCCAGCCGGGTGCAGACGTCGAGTGTGTCGTAGACGAAGGTCGTGAACGCCATCAGCGCGAACGACACCCCGATCGCGGCGGGAATACCGAGCATTTCGAGGAACCGCCCCATCCCGAGCGCGTAGACGAAATTCGGCGGCTGGTTGGCCAGCGGGCTGTCCGCCGCGAGCACCATCACGCAGCACAGGCTCACGATCGCCACCATCGCCTCGAGGAGCATCGTGCCGTAGCCGATCGCCCTGGCGTCGGTCTCGCGGCGGAGCTGCTTGCTCGTCGTGCCGGACGCGATGAGTGAATGGAACCCGGAGCAGGCCCCGCAGGCGATCGTGATGAACAGCATCGGCACGAGGTCGCCCGCCTTCGCCGTCTGCCAGTTCGTAAAGGCGGGATACCGCACCGCCGCATCGCCCGCCACCAGCCTGTCGCTGGCCACGAGCCCGATCGCCGCGCCGGCGAGCGCCACGTAGAGAAAGCAGCCGCCGAGGTGGCCGCGGGGCTGCAGGAGCATCCACATCGGCACCATCGCGGCGCCGAGACAGTAGAGCAGAAGCAGGATGCCCCACACCTGCTGGGCCCGGGCGTTCGACGTGCCGAGCGTGGCCGCGAGATCGAACGGAATGAACTGGCCGACCCAGATCGCGAATCCGACGGCCGGCACGAAGATCGCCGTGGCCAGCCACAGCGGCATCTTCAGCACCCGCATGCACACGCCCATCACCACGGGGATCATGAGATACAGCAGGCTCGACGTGGCGATCCCGCCGCCCGACACACTGTCGCCATTCTCCAGCGTCTGCCGGCCGACGAAGCTCGAGGCGGTGATGTCGGTGAACGCGACGATGATGTAGACCAGCGCGATCCACACGAACGCCAGAAACAGCACGTAGGCCCTGCGGCTCATGTGGTCGCGGACGACCTCGGCGATCGACCGGGCCCGGTGCCGGATCGACGCCACGAGCGCCGAGAAGTCGTGGACGCCACCG
>RFUD01000266.1 GCA_009923125.1 Planctomycetia bacterium | reverse complement strand
TAACTAAAATCAGGATCATCGCTGCAGCGGTTAAAACTAAAATTCCGTTTGAGAAGTTAAGTCTATGTCCGCGTTTAGTAAGCCAATTAGGCAAGTATCCATCTTGGGCAACACCCGAAACGGTCAAGGGTTTTCGGGGTTGCCGTTCGCCGCAGCGAATGCGAGAGGCGGGAGTCGAACCCGCACGCCTTGCGGCACTGGAACCTAAATCCAGCGCGTCTGCCAGTTTCGCCACTCTCGCCCGCGGCCAGGGCAGTCAGTGTGCCACCGCCGGCAGCCATCGGCAATTCACTCTCCCACCTGGTCCCTGAGCCAGCGGTCGAGGTTGCCCCGACCGGTCGCGTCGCGCGGCGGCCATGTCGCCAAGAACAGTTCCTGCCGCGTCTCCTGTCCCGCCCCGTCGCCAGCCTCGTCGAACAGGCGCACGGCCACGATGTCGAGCGCGACGAGGCGGTCGGCAGGGGTGTGGCGGCGGTTCCAGTCGTGGGCCAACGCGGCCGCGACGCTGGGGGCGAATCGTCGGCGATCGGGCTCGGGCAACTCCCAGAAGAGTTTGTGCCAGCGATGGTGGGGCAGCGTGGTGAATCCGCCGCGGGGGAGCGTGTCCTCGAGCGGTCGCCCGTCACGCAGCACATCCACGGTGCGGCCATCCGCCAGCGTGCCGCGGCCGTACACCCACTGCCTTTGCCGTCGGACCTCGCCGAACATGTCCCAGTCCTGCACGAGGCACGTGGCCCGGACGGCGGCCGCGAGCGGCGACGGCATGGGGGAGGCGCGCCAGGGCGTGGCGGCGTGGAGGAAGGCGGCGACGGCGACGGCGAGCGCCGCCGCGACGAGCCAGGTTTCGAGCCATCCGCCACGTGGAGTTCTCTCCGCACGAGCACGCAGGATTGGCGTCACGGGGCCGTGCAGCCACCGGTCCCAGCACGCCGTCGGAATGAGCGCGAGCCAGGCCGCCGCGCCCACCGCGGCGAACAGGCCGAGCGACATGAGCACGGCCGTCGCCGCATGAAAGACGAGGAACATCGCCAGCAGCGCGATCCGGACGGTGGGACGGCCCGTGGCCACGAGCGCGAACGGCGCCGCCGACTCGAGCCCCAGCACCGCCCAGGTGAGCACCCGGCAAGCGGCTGTCTGCCGGGTGAGCGCGTCGCCCCAGACGGTGCCGTGGTCGTGGATCGACAGGGCAGATGCGACGGCGTCGCCGGAAAGCCAGGTCGGATTCCACTTCGAGATCGCCGCCCCCAGGTACACCGCGGCGATCTGCAGCACCAGCGCCACGCCGGCCAGAGACCATGTGGCCGGCGCGGCGTCGACGCGAAGCGACGCTCCGTGGCGACGGCGCCGCCGGTCATCGATGGACCACACCTCGCCCCACGGCAGGAACATTCCCCAGAACAGCAGGCAGGCGAGCCATTCATCCCCGGCGTTGGTGGCCGGGGCGGTGCGACGCAGCACGCTCACCACCGCCACCCAGGCCAGGCACGACGCGGGCCGCGTGCCCAGCCCGGCGGCCAGCGCGATCCCGGCGAGCCCCTCGAGCGCGAGCAGCAGCATCCCCCACCAGGTGGCATCGACGAAGAAGCCCAGGGACCACGCCCAACGATCGCCGAAGAAACTCCGCACCAGCGGGGGCGGAAACATGCCGTCGGGGGCGAGCATGAGCGTCGCGTCGCGCGTCCGCAGGACGGCATCCGCGCAGACGATCAGCCCGAGCGCCACCCGCAGGCAGGCCAGGCTGCGGAGATCGAGCGCGAACGTGTGGTCCGCCCACGTTGCCGCCCAGCGTGCCATCCGTCCCATGCGCCACCCGCGGATCGTGCGGCAGGCCCGCCGTGCCGTCGGTTTTCTTGTCCGAAACCGCCCGCGAAACTACAACATCGCGGGCGAATCGAGCGACCCTGAATCGTCGCGGCCGCCCACGCACTCCCTCCCCTTTCCCAAGGCAGGCTCACGACGCATGGCAACGCACGCTCCGCTGGTGGTCTTGGGAGGCGGTCCGGGTGGGTACGCGGCGGCGTTCATGGCCGCCGATCTCGGCATGCAGGTCACGCTCGTGGAACGCGACGAGCGCCTCGGCGGCACCTGCCTGCTCCGCGGCTGCATCCCCTCGAAGGCCCTGTTGCACGTCGGCCGCGTGATCGCCGAGGCCCGGGAGATGGAGGCGTGGGGGGTTCGATTCGACCGCCCGGCGATCGACATCGACACCTTGCGGGGGCGGAAGGAAAAGGTGATTTCCACGCTCACCGGCGGCCTCGCCCAACTGGCGAAGCGCCGCAACGTCACGGTCGTGCACGGCACCGCGAGATTCACCAACTCGACCACGCTCGAGATCGCCGGAACCGGCGGGGCGAGCCAGACGCTGACGTTCGACCACTGCATCCTGGCAAGCGGCTCCCGCCCGGCCCGGATCCCGGCGTTCGACCTGCCCACGCCCCGGGTGATGGACTCGACGAAGGCCCTGGAGATGGCCGACGTGCCGGCGTCGTTGCTCGTCATCGGCGGCGGCTACATCGGGCTCGAGATGGGCACCGTGTACGCCGAACTCGGGTCGCGGGTGTCGGTCGTGGAACTGACCGACACACTTCTGCCGGGGGCCGACCGCGACCTGGTCAAACCGCTGCAGACGAGGCTCGAGAAACTGTTCGAGAAGATTCATCTGCGGACGAAGGTCGTGAAACTCGAGGATCAGGGGGAGTCCGTCCGGGTGCACTTCGACGGGCCCGAAGGCCCGAGCGTGCATGATTTTTCCCGCGTGCTCGTCGCGGTGGGCCGGCGGCCCAACTCCGACGGCATCGGTCTCGAGAACACGCGGGTGGTGGTCAACGCGAAGGGCTTCGTCGAGGTTGACGACCGGCAGCGCACCGCCGACCCGCATCTCCTGGCGATCGGCGACGTGTGCGGTGAGCCGATGCTCGCCCATCGGGCGAGCCACCAGGGGAAGGTGGCCGTCGAGTCGCTGCACGGTGAGCCGGCGGTGTTCGCGCCGCGGGCGATTCCCGCCGTGGTGTTCACCGATCCGGAGATCGCCTGGGCCGGACTGACCGAAAACGAGGCCACCGCCCAGGGCCGCACGGTCGAGATCAGCCGCTATCCCTGGGCGGCGAGCGGTCGGGCGCAGGCGCTCGGTCGCACCGAGGGCATGACGAAGATCCTCGTCGATCCGGAGACCGATACGGTGCTCGGCGTGGGCATGGTGGGGCCGGGGGCGGGCGAACTCGTGGCGGAAGGCACTCTGGCCATCGAGATGGGATGCTCGGCCCGCGATCTCTCCGACACGATTCATCCCCATCCCACGCTCGGCGAAACGGTGGCGTTCTCCGCGGAGAACTATTTCGGTCTGGCGACCGAAATCTACCGACCGCGTGCCGCCACGTAGCCCGACCCACGGTTCGACCGCCGCCGTGGGAGCGCGCGCGGCCCTGCCGCTGCGGGAACGTCAATCGGCCTAGACGCACTCCGGAATCCCCGGAATAATGGGAAAAGTCTGCGTATTTCCCCGGAGTCCACCATGGCCAGTCCCGAAATTGAGCAGTCCGGAAACGATGTCGTCGACGAGGTTTCGGGTCTGCCGCGGGGCGCCCACGCACCGATGTCGATCGGGCAGGTCGGGGAGACGGCGTCCGGGCAGCCGGAACTGTCGGACGGCGTGTCCGCGGTCGATTCCGACCCGACGGAAACGCGGGAGTGGCTCGACTCGCTCCGCTACGTGATCAACAGCCGCGGCGGCGACCGGGCCGCCTACCTCCTGCATGCGATCGAGCAGGAGGCCTATCGGCTCGGCGTCGCGATCCCGTTCTCCGCGACCACCCCCTACATCAACACCATCCCGGCCGATCGGCAGCCCCCCTACCCGGGCAATCGGGAGATCGAGCGCCGCATCAAGAGCATCATCCGCTG
>RFUD01000265.1 GCA_009923125.1 Planctomycetia bacterium | reverse complement strand
GGGGCGATCTCGCACATCCACTCGAGGTACCGCGGGCTGCGGATGGTGTGCAGCGACAGCCGGCCCGGCCACGACGCGTGGAGCGTGGCTTCGAGGTCGAGCATCGCCTCGCGCGAGCCCATCGTGAAGCCGGCGAACACTCCCACTGGCGGGGCGCGCTCGAGGTCGGGCCGGATGGCGGCGAGGCTGCGGTTGCGTTCGAGGTACTCGTCCACGCCCTTCCAGGGACCGACGGTGTCCGGCAGGGCGCGGCAGTGGAAGTCGAACCCGTCGGCGTAGCTGTCGGTGTAGACGATCGGCTCGTGCCCGCGGTCCACGATCATGCCGAGTGCTCCGACGAGCACATCGGCGTCGAACGCGGCCCGGGAGAGCGTGGCATGGTCGCGGGAATCCTTCACCAACGCCCCGGACGCCGTGATCACCGGCCCGTCGATGCCGAGGGCGGCGGTCACCGGGAGCGTGTCGCGGTAGCGGCGGCCGGTCGCGAGCAACACGCGGATGCCCGCCTCCCGCACGCGGCCGATCGCCGCCACCGTGGCCGCGGTCACCCGGTGTCGGCTGTCGCAGACCGTGCCGTCCACGTCGAGGACGAGCAGCCGGACGGGCCGGCGAGGGGCGGATGATGCGTCGGCCATGGACCGTATGGTACACCGTGGGCATGGCAGAGACCCCATTCACGGCCGTGGCGAAGACGGGCGACATTCCGGCGGGCGAGGGGCGCACGTTCGAGGTGGCGGGCCGGCTCGTGGCGGTGTTCTTCGACGGCAGCGGCTACTCCGCCATCGACGATCTGTGCCCGCACATGGGCGCGTCGCTCGCCTCGGGGCCGCTGTGCGACGGGGTCGTCACCTGCCCGTGGCACGCCTGGCGGTTTCGGCTCGCCGACGGCGCCTGGTGCGACAACCCGAAGCTCAAGGTCGCGGTGTTCGAGACCCGCGTCGTGGACGACACGATCGAGGTGCGGGTCGCCCCTCCCCCGGCCGTCGAGATCCCGTCACGGCACGACGACTGACTCGCCCGGCCGCAGCACGCGGGCGTCGGCGAGCCCGGCGGCCCGCACCGCCCCGGCCCACGCGGTGGCATCCTGCGCGATCGGTGGCCAGGTGTCGTAGTGGCTGGGCAGGGCGACCTTCGGCTTGAGCATCCGCAGGGCTTCGAGAGAGTCCGCGGGCCCCATCGTGAACAGGTCACCGATCGGCAGGATGGCCACGTCCAGGCCGTGACCGGACTGGTCGGGGCGGCCGATCCGCTCCATGTCGAGAAACACCGACGTGTCACCGGCGAGGTAGATGCGGCTGCCCCCCACGTCCAGGAGCCAGCCCGCCGGGTTGCCGCCATAGGTGCCGTCGGCGAAGCTCGAAGAGTGGTGGGCGATCTCCATCTTGGCGTGTCCGCCCGGCACGTCCGCGCGGCCGCCGATGTTCATGGCGAGCGTCTTCGCGACGCCGTGCCGTCCCAGCCACTGCGCGATCTCGAAGTTGCACAACACGCTCGCCCCGGTCCGTTTGGCGATCGCCACGGCGTCGGCCAGATGGTCGAAGTGGGCGTGAGTGACGAGGATCGCGTCACAGTCCACATCCTGCGCCCGCATGGACGACGTCGGGCATTCGTCGAAGAACGGATCGACCAGCAGCGTGCCGGCGCCGGTGTCGATGAGCCAGGTGGCGTGACCTGTCCAGGTGAGCGTGACGGGCACGGGTGCATCTCCCTTCGAGGCGCGAACACTACGGCCGGAGCCGCTTCATCATCAACGACTTGTAGGCCTCGACACCGGGCTGGCCGTAGGGGTTGGTGCCGACGAGCCGGCCCTCGACCACGGTGGCGAGCATCAGCATCTGCAGCAGTTGGCCGACGGCATGCTCGTCGATCCTGGGCAGGACGATGTCGGCCGTCGGCCGGCGATCGTGCGCGTAGGCCTCGTTCGTGCCGGCGGCGGCGGCGGCGAGCATCGCGGGCCACGACCGGCCCACCAGGTCGTCGAGTTTGTCCTCGTCGGCGCCGAACGCCCCCAGGGGGGGCAGCGTGAGCGGGTCCCGGCGCGGCTCCTCCACGAGCAGGTTCGTGATCAGTTTGTCGCGGCGTCCCTCCTGATGCTGCTGGCCGCGCGAGTGCAGGTCACGGGTGGTCACCGTGGTCAGCGGCGTGGCCCCCTGCCCTCCCTTGCCGAGGCTCTCGGAGAGCAGCTGGTCGTACCACAGCCCCGTGGCCTCGAGCCGGTTGCTCCAGCTCGAGAGCACGCGGATCGTGGCGTGCATCCGTTCCTCGGCGAGGTGCGAAACGGCCACGAACTGGAGCACCGGGTTGTCCGCCACGGGCGCCTCGCGGAACCGCCGGTTCATGGCGGCGGCCCCTTCGAGCAGCCGCACGACGTCGATGCCCACGATCGACGCCGGCAGCAGGCCGACCGCGGTCAGCACGGAAAAGCGGCCACCCACGCCGTCCGGGATGTCGAACACGTCGGGGCAGCCGATGGCCCCGGCCAGGTCGGCGAGCCGGCCGGTCTTGCCGGTGATCGGCACGAGCCGGCTCGCCAGACGGTCGCGATCGCCCCCGACGGACTCTGCCAGCGCCGCGAGGAACAGCCGCGTCGCGACGGCCGTCTCCAGCGTGCCGCCGCTCTTGCTCACGACGAGCAGCGCCCAGCGGTCGAGCAGGTCGTCGCTCCGCGGCTTCCCGGCCGGTGCGACGACGTCGAGCAGCCCCTGGGCGGAGTCGTTGTCGATGTTGAAGCCCTCGAACGACAACCGTGGCCGCCCGCCGCGCTCGCCACGCGGCAGCTCGTTGTGGAAGGGATGGCAGCAGGCCTCGAACAGGGCCCGGGTGCCCATGTACGAGCCTCCGATCCCCAGCACGATCACGCGATCGACGGCCTCGCGGATCCGCCGGGCGGTCTGCAGGATGGCGAACAGTTCGCTTGTCGGGCGGTCGGCATGGTAGGCCGCGAGCAACCGGTCGGGCAGGTCGATGAACGCCGGGTCGAGCGGATCGCCGCCGCGTCCGACACCACTCGTGAACCGCCCCACATCGGCGAGCGCATCGGCCCGGGCCTGCTCGAGCCGCGGGGCGAGCGCCGAGACGTCGGCCGCGGAGAAGCCACCGGTCGCGAACACGGCCGCGGCATCGTAGCGAATGGGGTCTTCGGGCGGCCTGGGGCGGATGACGCTCATGGTGATGGTGTGGGTGTTGTCGCGGGATGTCGCACGGTATAGAAGGGCGGCCGAACTGTAGCCGATCGCGCCGGACGTCGGCAAACGCCGTCCATTCCCCAAGGAGCCACGCCGTGAATCAACTCGACCTCGTCCGTGAACTCGCCGAAAAAGCGGAAACGAAGATCGTGATGCTCGTCGCCGACGGCCTCGGCGGCCTGCCGCTGGAGCCGGGCGGCCGGACCGAGTTGGAGACCGCGGCCACGCCCAATCTCGATCGGCTGGCGGCGCGGGGCACGAGCGGTTCGAGCATCCCCGTGCTGCCCGGCATCACCCCCGGCTCGGGACCCGGCCACCTGGGGCTGTTCGGCTACGACCCACTCGAATTCAAGATCGGCCGGGGCGCGCTCGAGGCGACCGGGATCGGCTTCGAACTCGGCCCGGAGGACGTCGCCGCCCGCGGCAATTTCTGCACCCTCGACGCCGCCGGGCTGATCACCGACCGCCGTGCCGGTCGGATCGCCTCGGAGGAAAGTTTCCGGGTCGTCGAACGGCTGCAGGCGGTCAAGATTCCCGGCGTCGAGACGTTCGTCAGGCCTGTCAAGGAGCATCGGTTCGTCGTCGTGTTCCGGGGTCGCGGCCTCGACGGGGGCGTGGCCGATACCGATCCGCAGGCGGTCGGTGATCAGCCCGGCGGCGTCGAGGGTGCAGAAATTGCCGCGGGCGGCGACGTCCTCCGGGCCGAGTTCGAAGCCGATCCCGGT